>CALNCH010000127.1 GCA_937875245.1 uncultured Spirochaetaceae bacterium | reverse complement strand
GTGTGGGGTTTGTGGCTATTCTTTTTTACTTGTAAAACTATAAAGAATTTTGGTATATTTGACCTATGGCAAAAAGAGATTATTACGAGGTTTTAGGCGTTGATAAAAACGCAACAAAAGATGAGATTAAGAAGGGATATCGAAAGTTAGCTATCCAGTATCACCCAGATAAAAACCCCGGTAACAAAGAAGCAGAAGAAAAATTTAAAGAAGCTACAGAAGCATATGAAGTATTGTCTGATGAACAAAAAAAACAGATATATGATCAATATGGTTTTGCCGGTCTAGAAGGAATGGCAGGTGGGGGTGGATCTGAAGGCTATTCTCATGCCTTTCATGACTTTGAAGATATTTTTGGTGACTTTGGTGGCATGTTTGAAAACTTTTTTGGAGGCGGTAGTTCAAGAAAAAGTCGGGGAGAAGCCGCAAACCAAGGTGCAAGTCTTCGTTATGATTTAGAAATTTCTTTCCAAGATGCAGTATACGGAACAAAAGCAGAAATTTCTTTTGCTCATAACGAAGTATGCGATGCTTGTAAGGGAACTGGTGGTGCAAATGGTGCTAAACGAAAAACCTGTCCAACTTGTGGTGGAGCAGGGCAAGTTCGGCGAAATGCAGGATTCTTTTCTGTAGCACAACCTTGTCCTAGCTGTCAGGGTGCAGGGACAATAATCGATAATCCATGTAGAGAATGTTCTGGTTCTGGAGTACAGAAAAAACGGAAAAAGGTGAATGTCACTATACCTGCCGGTGTTGATGAAGGGAAAAAAATTACTATTCCCCGTATGGGAGATGCAGGCCGTAATGGTGGTCCATCTGGTGATTTAATTGTGATGCTTCACGTAACACCACATCAGTACTTTGAACGAAGCGGAGAAGATTTGTATTGTGCAGTACCTATTAGTATTACACAAGCAGCTCTCGGTGCTGATATTACCATTACCACTCTTGATAATAAAAAAATTAAAATGAAGATTCCTTCTGGTACACAACATGGAAAAATGTTGCGTATTAGGGATGAAGGTGTTCCAGTTCAGGGAACTACACGAAAAGGTAACTTATATATAAAAGTTATTGTACAAGTACCAAATCGAATTTCAAGTAAAGCGAAGTCTTTATATGAAGAAATTTCCAGAACTGAAGGAGAAGAAGAATCTCCTAAACCATTATCTTTATCTGAATTACGTAACGCATAGTTTTTTTTCAACTTAATGAAACCGTAACTTCTTTGAAATACAACGAAGTTACGGTTTTTTTATGGTTTTCAATACTCATTTTCCCATTCCTATGGTATAATTAATGAAATTTATTTGAGGAAAAATATGTTAAAAACAACACGTCGTATAGTGAATGTTACGCTAAATACTATTGCCGGTTTATTATTTATGCTGTTAACTTATTACCTTGTTCCTTCTGCAGCAGTAGGTTTTTCGTTAACAGTTGCATCTGTGGTTTTTTGTTTAATGTTATTTGTTATGGATTCTGTCGCTCGTTATGCAAATAGATATTTTGAGCAAAAAATTATGTATTCCAGAGAAACAGGATTAATGACCCGCTATATTGAACGGTTACGTTCTGCATATACCTTTGATGATTTAGTAAGCGAATTTCAAAACACCTTAGAGAATAAAGGTGATATGTCTATATTATATGTTAATCGTGAAACAAACTACGTTATGTATAATAGTCCAGACAAAATATGCAGCTCCGAAGAGACTGAAAGAAAACTGGAAATGAATTTCCCCAAGGGTTGGCAAGACGGTATATTTTTCTTTGATGATTCATTAGGACTTGTTTCCCGAGGAAGAGCTTCTCGTGGTTTTTTTATGGTTTTTGGATCTCAACACATATATTGTTTTTGTCGTTATGTCCATGCTTTTGATCCTTCTGTTTTTCCCAAATTATATGAAGAATACATGCGATTTGAAAAACGATCTCAGCGTATTCAAGAAGTAAGTGTTATTAGTGATTTGGCAAAAGAATGGTCTCAGTTAGCACAAACACAGCGATCCTTTTTACCACAAACAATGCCAGAGATAGAAAAGCTTGATATCGAAGCCTATTTTAGGCCCTTAGTAAACGTATCTGGTGACTATTATACCGTTCTTCCAATGGATGAAAATAAAACCTTGGTTATGTTGGGAGACGTATCAGGAAAAGGGCTTGCCGCCGCTTTGGTTATGGGTTTGGTTATGAATACCGTTAAAATCATTGAAAACAAAGAAGATCTGGTGGGTGTTGTAAAAGCAGTTGATAAAGCAATTAAGGGAATGCACTTACAAGATAAATATACAGTAATGTTCATTGGAATAATTGATACAAAAAAAATGAATATTCGGTATATTAATGCATCTATGTCTGATCCTATTATTGTAACAAAAGCCCCTAATGGGTATAGAATTAAACCCTTAACTTCAAATTGTAGTTTGATTGGTATTATTGATTTGGAAGACATTCATGTAGACGAGCAGCGTTTGTTCCGGGGAGATTTAATTCTCATGGCTTCTGACGGTGTATCAGAAGTTATGGATGATGAAGGCATTGAATTAGGAAACACAGAATTGTATATGAATACTATAAAGAATAGTGCATATAAATCTGCTCATCATATTGTTAATGATATAGCTAACTTGGTACTAGAATATAATGGCGATAAAAAATTACGTGATGACGTAACCATGCTTGTTGTAAAAATAGAGGATTAAAATGATATTTGGTATTTTATGCTTTGTACTTGCTATCTCAAGTTTAATTTTTGCTTCCCATATTGATCAGAAGGATGATAGAACCACTCTTGGTCCCATAGTGAACATGCTTTTGGTTCTTGCACTTACCTCCTTGCTGATGGGGGTAATAATTATTACAGGATATAAGGGACTGGAAACATTAACGGATAACTTTGGACGCTTTATGTACTTTTGTTTGAACTCTGTAGCAGTTTTACTGGCTTCCTATTGTTTCCGATTTCCTAAAGAAAAAAAAGGTTTCTTTTCTGCCGCTTTCTTTATTGTATTTGAGCTTCTTTCTCTATATTTTTTATTTGGTAAAATCACCTTTATTCGAGTTACTCCTACCGCAGGTTTGATGGTAGCATCTCCCATCCTTGAGAGGATTGGATTAAGTTGGTACCAGATATATAAATATATCTTTTTATTTGGGCTTCCAGTGTTATCTATTGTAGTTTTATTATTTAAATTTGAAATAACAAAGCAGAAATTACAGAGACAACAAATGTTATTTTTAATGGGAAGTTTAGTTGTGGGAGTTCTGTTTATCATGGGAATCCAGTATGCTGCTACTAAAACTTTAAGACCTATGTATTTAACTTTATCTCCTTATGGATTGGTACTGATTCTTATCTGCTTTTACAAGTCTCTAACGAATCAAAAAGTTTTTGATTTCAAAACTATTATTCGTTATGGGTTTACCTTTTTATTGAATTATGGAGTTATTGCGGTTTTTGGGGGGTTATATTTTGCCTTTTTTAGGCCTCTTTCAAAAGTAAACTCTTTTTTGTTCTTCCTTTTCTTTATTTTAACTACCGCCGTTGTGTTAACGCTTAGACATTATCTCTACAAAGCAAGTATGCGTTTCATTAAATCTTCTGCTTCTGACTATGAGACACACTTTGAAAAAGAATTGGCAGAATTTGATTTTAATGATGAAACCGAAGATTTTTATCAACGATTATTTTCTGTTTTTAGAAGATATTTAGATACCACCTCTCTTACTGTTTTTATTGACAATGGTGAAAACCAATTGGAACCTTCTTTTAGTTCCAGTAATTATAAGGAAAAAGTATCAATAAATAATCCAATTTTTGAAGGATTATTAAATGCCAAAATAAATGTAGTTTTACGTTCCCAGGTACACAAAAGACATGTTTTGTCACCTATTGCTTCAGAACTGGATAAAGTATTTGAAAAAACAAGGTCTGAAGTTTTAATTATGTTGAATGAAGGTCGCCACGTATTTTCGGTTTTTTTAATTGGCCCAAAACGATTAGCAAACGATTATACCGAGTATGACTATTCAATTTTTAATAAACTGTATTCATATTTTTTCTTGTTAGGATATTATTTATCAAATATTGCCAACGAATCTGTTGTTGGTACTGTTAATCGTGAAATTCAATATTCTGGGCAAATTATTAAATCAATTCAGGAAAACATGGATTTTGTTCAGAGCGACAAGTTTGATATTGATTATTTATCAATGACAGCCCGTGATTTAGGTGGAGAGTTCGTTGACTTTATTAAAATTGATTCCATGAGGCATATTATCATTCTTGGTGATATGAGTGGTAAAGGTATAAATGCCAGTATGTCTATGGTTATTCTAAAGTCTATCGTTAGAACTTTCTTGGCAGAAACAAAAGATTTTAAACAACTTGTTCAAAAAGTGAATACTTTTATTAGAAATAATTTACCAAAAGGTACTTATTTTGCAGGTGTATTTTGTTTACTTGATTCTTCTGATAATACCCTCTATTACGTAAACTGTGGAACCCCTGCTTTGTTCATGTATAATCAAGCATATGCTAATGTTGTTGAGATTCAAGGTGAAGGAAGAGTTTTAGGTTTTATTAAAGACATTACAAAACTGGTAAAAGTAAAGAAGGTAAAATTAACCCCAGGAGATGTTGTTCTTTGTTGTACTGATGGTTTAATTAATACATCATCAATTCGAAATGAACCCTTTGGTAAGGCTCGTGTTCAAGGTTCAATTGTTAGTAACTTAGGTTATCCTGCTTCTAGGATGTGTCAATTCTTATATCAGGAAGTAATGGATTTTACTTCTAAAGAATTAGAGGATGACTTAAGTATTGTTATTGTTAAAGTGTTGGGCAAATAGTTTTTTAAGGAGATATGAT
>CALNCH010000126.1 GCA_937875245.1 uncultured Spirochaetaceae bacterium | reverse complement strand
AAAATTAAGGTTCCATTTTCTACCCAGGGAAGAAGGGCGTCTTGCTGGCTTTTATTCCATCTGTGTACTTCGTCTACAAATAGGATTGTTCTTTTATTATAAAGTTTTTTTTGTTCATCTGCCATTTTTATGGCATCACGAATATTCTGTACTCCAGTAAGGACAGCATTTAAGGTGATAAAATTACTTTTTGTATAATTTGCAATAACCCGGGCCAGGGTGGTTTTCCCTGTTCCCGGGGGGCCATAAAAAATAACGGAAGTCAATTGATCTGCTGCAATGGCTCTTCGCAATAGTCGACCTTTTCCTACAATGTGATCTTGACCAATATATTCATCAAGATTACGAGGTCTCATCCGTGCTGCAAGAGGCCCCTGAGTACCATGTTCTTCTATTTCAGCAGAATCAAATAAATCCATAGCTTTTTATTCGTAGTTCCAGTTTCCCCGATCTGAGTAATAACCCCATAAACCGTTATAACGAGAACTTGTTTTCTTAACAATAGAAACGTAGCAACTGCCAACTTCACTAGGGAAAGCAAAAACATTTAATGCAATGTATGTTCCAAAAGCAGTATCTGCATTACTTCCAAAGCGAGATACGGAAGTAGGTACATTTACGGATAATGCTACTTTTTGAATACCTGATTCTGTACCAACTAAAATATATGAAGTGGAAGCGTTTTCTTCGTAATAAGCATAGCTAGTAGGTTCCTCTGTTGAAGGGCCGTTTGTCCAAGCATTACCATCTACACTGTATTGAAGGGTACTTCCATTTGCCTTAAAAAGATTAGTTCCATCTGAACAAAAGGCTAAGGTGTCTGCAAAAAAAGTCTGGCTACCAGAAGTAAGAAATGCAGCCGAAACCGTGCTAGTGCCGGCTCCATTTTCTGTAATTGAGGTCAAACTTGCATATAACGTAGCTCCATTTAATTGTTTAACACCTGAACTGTCTCGTAAATAAGCAAATCTGGCTGCTCCAGATGCACCGTTGTCAAAAATAGTAATAGGCGAAGTACTGGATGTAATTTGTGTCCAGTTTCCAGAAGCATTTACTTGAGCAAAAACCTTATAGGAATAGGAATCTCCGTCTGAATCAGTTTGGTTTGTTACTAAGGCATATAAGTGATTTTCATCGCTGGCAACTTTAGTAACATTTCCACTAGGACTGGTGTAGTCTTTCCATCCAGTTTTTTGGCTGATTGGTTTTGTAGCAATATTGCCGTTTGAAGCATATAAATTGGTACCTATTTGTACCATAGAAAGAACGTTTCCTCTAACGGTAGGGTCGTCTAATTTTATTTCTTTAGCAATGTCAGAAAAGATAGGGTCTTGAGAACAACCTAAAACAAAGGTAATAAGAACAAGGGATACTAAAAGATAAACAAAGTTATTTTTTTTCATAAGTGTGAACATCCTATTTTTAAAAGTGATAGCGTACAGCTAATCCAATATCTTGAATAATACCGAAGTAATTATTTTCACTGTTTTTATACCACTGTGGCATAATGAATAAACCGGTATGAACTCCAAAAGACCAATCTGGTGATTGTCTATAAAACACACCTACTTCTGGTTTGATAGTAAAACCAAAATAAGTTCTATCTACATAGTTTTGAAAAGACCCCCCAATTCCCAAAGAAACTGGAATTTCTAGTTTTTTTGAAGTGAATTGATAGGTAACCTTAAAGAGTACGGGAACTGCATAAAAAATATTGCTACCAAGGGTGGTGTTATATGCAAAACCAACTTCGCCACCCAACATAATTGAATCAGTAATATTTAAATCCAAATGAATATGTTGATCACCTTTTTGGTTCATTTTGTACACAAAATCTTCTTCTGTGTTTTCTGTTTCGGTTTGTGCAAAAACGTTGCCCATAGAAAAAATGCATAAACAGAGCAGAATTGAAAGACGTTTCATAAATCCTCACTTTTGATACGTATAGAAAAAATGTTATAAATTAGATATGATTTGAAATCATACCGTATTTTGGGACTAAAAGTCCATAACATAAAACATTCACAAAAGGAATCAGTTACAATGAGCGCAGAAATTATTGATGGTTTTTCAATTGCACAAAAAGTGAGAGCAAGAGCAGCAGAAGGGGCTGCGTTACTTACAAAAAAAGGAATTACTCCTTGTTTAGCGGTTATTTTAGTAGGAGAAAACCCAGCCAGTGTTTCTTATGTAACT
>CALNCH010000125.1 GCA_937875245.1 uncultured Spirochaetaceae bacterium | reverse complement strand
ATTGCAATATTTACGATGTTGTTACCAACAAGAACGGTGTTTAATAACCGTTCTTTGTTGTCTAGTAAAGATCCAGCCCGTAAGGCTCCTTTATGTTTTTTATTTCGTAAAAAACGAATTCTCAGTTTATTTACTGATAAAAAGGCGCTCTCTGAAGCTGAAAAAACCATAGAGAGCACAATTAAAATTAGTGCAATTAGTAGCGCTGGATCCATGTGTTACTCGGTCACCTCTGCTGTGGTTGCAGTTAGTGCTGTAATAGTTTCTTGAATACCAGTTGCACCTTCGCTAGTTGGAGCTGCTTCGTATGCTTTTGTTAAAAGAGAAACAATTTCGTCTAAGGAGGAGACACCGCTTTGTGCAGAAATATATGCCGCTACATAGTATGCTTCTTGAATCTGATCACTATCAAGAACAGTATTTTCGTCTTCTACTAAAGAAAGGAAACAATTAATTGCGCCCTCTGCATCTCCCATAGCAAAAGCTACGTTAGAAGAAATATAAGCACCAGTTAATTGATATTTTCCTAATAAACCAGTGGTGTTTTCTGGGTCTAATTCTGGAACTAGAAGGATGTATTCTTCTAAGTTCATACGGTAATTATTGTCGGTTGCTTCAAATAACTCATCGATTGCCTGTACTTTTTTTGCACCTTTTGCAGATTCTACTGCTTTCTGAAGTTTTGTTAACTTTTTAAAATTATCATCAGAGGCAGTAACTAAAGCAATGCCATCTTCTGGTGTAAGTGTTTCTGCACTAAAATCAACTTGTGTAAAAGGAATACCTTCTTTTGTTAAAAGCAATGCAGTAGGAATTGATTGAATGTTATAATTCATTGCTAATTCGTATTGTTTCATTGCAACTTCTTCTGGTACATCAGGATCTTCTTCACCAGCAATATCTATGTTACAAAGTACATAGTTTTTACCAACTTTTTTCATAAACTTTTCTGTGTCTAAAACATTGGTCTTTAATGTTTGAGTAACCCCATCCCAAGAAGTTCCAGTAAAAACAAGGAAGATTCCTTTGTTTTGTGATTGAGCTACTTCTGAAGCAACTTCATAATCAGTTTCCCATGCGACAGGTTCGCTTGTACAAGCGGTGAATGCAATTGCTGCAAGTATAACTAATAGTATTCCTACAACTTTTTTGTTTTGTTTCATATTTTCTCCTAATGAAAATGTGTATAAAATGAACTTTATTTAAAGTATCGAACACCAGCAGCAAAAATATTCTGGCAGTTATTGCCTTCTACGTTTTTGATGAGAGAATTCTGATTCATTCCAGTGATAGTTCTTTCACTGTGTCCCATTTTTCCTAATACTTTTCCATCTGGACTTAATAAGCCTTCGATAGCAAATGCAGATCCATTTGGATTATCTGGTTCTCTAAGAGCAGGATTCCCAAATTCATCTGTGTATTGTGAAAAAACTTGACCGTTATTAAACAGTTCTTCTGCTATTTGGTTACTTAAAATAACCCGGCCTTCTCCATGAGAAAGGGGGATTAATTGTGTTCCATTAGCTAAAACAGTTTCGTCATAAGCCCAAGGGGTTGCAGCAGAGGTAAGCCTAGTACGACAAATGCGTGAAATATGGCGTCCAATGGTGTTATAGGTAAGGGTGGGCATTTCTTCTGAGGGCTCTCTAATAATTCCATAAGGAACAAGGCCAACCTTTATTAAAGCTTGAAATCCGTTACAGATTCCAAGAACTAAGCCCTCTCGTTTTTGTAGTAAATTCATTACGCTATCTGCAATACGATGTTCTCGTAAAACGTTAGCGATAAATTTTCCCGACCCATCTGGTTCATCTCCAGCAGAAAAACCACCTGCCAAAGCTAAAATTTGAGAAGTGGACAATTCTTTTGCCAATTCCTCTAATGATTGAGAGAGGGCTTCTGGAGTGTTATTGCGGAAAACAAAGATTTTTGCATCAGCACCAGAAAGAGCAAAGGCTCGAGCCATATCGAATTCGCAGTTTGTACCTGGAAACACTGGTATTAATACCTTTGGTTTTGCAGTAGAAGAAGTTTTTACAAAGGATTTACGTTTTTCTTCCACAGAAGAATGTACTTTAGTTGCAAATTCTGGGTAAGAAAGAGGGGTTTCTTTTCCTGAAACAGGAGGGAATACAGTTGCCAAGGGTTTTTCCCAAATTGCTAATCCCTCTTTTAAATTGAGAGACATTTCCTTATAAGAAATAGAAGCATCTTTTTTCGTTTTTCCTAAGAACACCGTGTTTGGAATGTTATCAAGTGTTCCATGGATTTCTACAATCAGTGTGCCGTACATGGGAATAAACCAACAGTCAGTATCAAAATCTTTAGAAGCTTTTTTTTGTTCTGTGCAAAGGGTACTAATTTTTTCTGTTACCTTATTATCGATATCAATTCCAATCATGTTTCCAAAACACATTTTTGTAAGGGCTTCAGACAAACCACCAGCACCAACTGGATAAGCACTAAGAATTTCATTTTTATCAAATGCTTTTTGTAAGGCTTTTGAATTTTTGATAAAAGAATCAAAATCGGGAGCAAGATTTGTAGTAACAGGTGTAATTATAGCATACACATTACTACCAGCTTTTTTTATATCACCACTAACAATTCTTTGGGCATCAGTTGTTGTAACTGCAAAAGAAACCAGAGTGGGTGGAACTTTTAAGTCTTGGTAAGAACCAGACATACTGTCTTTACCACCAATAGAAGCAGTTCCCATTTTCTTTTGAGCCGATAAAGCACCTAAAAGAGCTGCCACAGGTTTTCCCCAAGCTTCCGCACTTGTTGTTCTTTCAAAATATTCTTGAAAAGTAAGGCGACAGGTTTCTGGGTCTCCTCCCATTGCTAATACCTTTGATAAAGACTGAATTACCGCATTTTGTGCACCATGCCAAGGACTCCACTGAGCAACACGAGGATCGTATCCAAAAGTCATAAGGCTGGCAGTTGTTGTTTCTCGAGGAAAGAGTACAGGAATTTTAGCCGCACAACCAGATTCTGGGGTATTTTGATAAGAACCACCCATAGGGAAAAGTACGGTAGAAGCACCGATTGAACCATCAAAACGCTCTGATAAACCTCTTTGAGAACAAACTGCTAAGTCTGTTAAGTTTGCCATCCATGCTTTTTCTAAAGAGTTTTCTGCACAAAGAGAGGTGGCAACAGAGTCTAAAGGTTTACACAAAGGAGAATCTTCTTTTTTAGGAGCAGTAATTATTGCTTTTGTAGAACGAGTAGCACCTGCGGTGTCTAAGAAAGAGCGTTCAATATCTACAATAGTTTTTCCTCGCCAATTCATTACAAGACGATTTGTATTTGTAACACGAGCAATAAGGGCCGCATTTAAATTTTCTCCATTGGCAGCTCCAACAAGGGTGTCTACATCTTTAGCGCGAACAACAATGGCCATTCGTTCTTGAGATTCAGAAATTGCTAATTCGGTACCATTAAGGCCTTCATATTTTTTGGGAACAGCATCAAGATTAATTTCCAAACCTGGTGCTAATTCACCTACTGCAACAGCAACACCACCGGCACCAAAGTCGTTACATCGGCGAATTATTCTACTTACCTCAGGATTACGGAATAAACGTTGAATTTTTCGCTCTTCAACAGCGTTTCCTTTTTGCACTTCTGCAGCGGCAGTAGTCACCGATTTTTCGGTGTGTACTTTAGAAGAACCGGTTGCGCCACCGATACCATCTCGTCCAGTACCTCCACCAACTAAAACAATGCAATCTCCCTCTTCTGGTTCTTCCCTCATAACAATGTCAGCTGGGGCGGCCGCAATAACTGCACCTAATTCCATTCGTTTTGCTTCAAATCCAGGATGATACATTTCTGCAACCTGTCCTGTGGTTAATCCAATTTGGTTACCATAGGCACTGAATCCCGCCGCCGCTTCTCTGGTTAATTTCATTTGAGGCAATTTACCGGGCAATGTTTTTGACAAAGGAACTGTTGGGTCTGCAGCACCTGTTACACGAAGAGCCTGATATACCCAAGATCGGCCAGAAAGAGGGTCTCGTATAGCACCCCCAATACAAGTTGCAGCACCACCAAAGGGTTCAATCTCGGTTGGGTGGTTATGAGTTTCATTTTTAAACATCAATAACCAACGCTCAGTTTCTGGACCGAATTTGCTTTCTGTATAATGAACATCAATATAAATTGAACAAGCATTTATTTCTTCTGAAATTTCGATATCATCAAGTTTTCCAGCTTTTTTAAGGTATTTTGCACCAATGCACGCCATATCCATTAGCGTTACAGGCTTATATCCCCTTTTTCCTTTTTCTGCTCTTTCTGCATACATATCTGCTCTCATGGTTTTGTAATCATCATAAGATTCTGTAATAACAGCAGATAAAGGACCTTTTTCAATTTCGATAGTATCAAGATGGGTATTAAAAGTAGTGTGCCGACAATGGTCAGACCAATAAGTGTCTAATACCTTAATTTCAGTTTCGGTAGGATCTCTGTTAATTTTTTTAAAATAGTCCTGAAGGAAGGTAATATCTGCCAAATCCATAGCAAGACCCATTTTCTGGTGATATTGAGATAATTGTTCTTGATTGTATGAAATAAAACCAGTTTGAACAGGAATATCAGAAGGTGTTTCAACTTGCACTTGCAAAGTTTCAGGAATTTTGTTGGTAGTAAGTTGAGAATCAACAGGATTAATCAAATAATTTTTGATTTTTTCTATATCAGAGGCAGAAATGGTACCCGTTAAAATAACCATTTTTGCACAGCGAACTTTCGGTGGTTCTGCTCCCACTTGCACACGAGAAGCCATTTCGGCACGAAGCAAAGAAATGCACTGTTCTGCAGAGTCTGATCTTTGGTCGTATTGTCCAGGAAGGTATTCCCAAATAATTACAGTCTCATTGTTACTAATTTGAGGGGATGTAAAAGAGCAAACATCGCTTTGAGGCTCAGAAAAAATTCTGTTGGCTGCCGCTTGCACTACATCATCAGTGACGTTTTCAACATCATAACGATTAAGGTAACGAACTGCAGTTACTCCTGCAATTCCCAAAAAGCCTGTAATTTCGGATTTAATCCGAATAGCTTCATTTTCAAAACCACTTTTTCTTTCAATGTAAATACGGAGCATTTTCCCATTCTATTGGTTTTTACTGTAATATTCAATGGAAAAAATCAAAAGATGATTTATTCAATAATAATACCTAAGAAAGGTAAAAAAGACTGGGCATCTGGTAAGGAAAACTTAGCACCCTTAATTTTATTCGAATAAGGATCAATTGAGTACCCTGTGGCGGCGGTAAAATCGGCCTTATCCATTTGACAGTCCGAAAAAATAGTTTCTTGAAAACGAGAGCCGTCAAAACTTGCTTCAGAAAGATTGCAGCCAGTAAAATCAGAATTTCTAATTTGACAGTTATAAAAGGGAACCCTTTTTAAGTTGTCACCGTAAAAAACCACGGTATCCAATAAGCATTCTCTAAAATCCAAGGAAAAACTAAATTGATTACATTCAGAGAAGGTAATACCCAGTAATTTACAATTTACAAAACGAACATTTTGCAAGCTGGTATTTTCCATTTTTGTAAGTAAAATCTGGCAGTTTTGAAAAGTACAATCTTGAAAAGTAGTTTTATTAAAACAGGTTTTGTTAAACTGACAGTGAGAAAAGACACAAGACTCATAGGACGCACCTACCATAAAATCGGTATCCAGAGACTCCTCGGTAAAGGTTTCATCATAAAAATATTTTTCTTCTGCATCGGTAAAAGCAGGTTTTATTGATTGAAGAGCTTTAATTCCACCTCCGGGAGCTGGAACACTGGCCGCCACCTTGCCTCCCTTGGCAATAGCTTCTCTATCGAAGAGGGGAAAATCGAATAATTCTTGTTGATCCATTTGTAAATAATAATGACTTTTATGTGGTTTGTGTATACTTTTGCTTGCTAAAAGGCTTTAAAAAAGCTACTCTGTACCAATATTACCAAGCAATGGAGGCCTCAGTATGGAAGAAATTTTAAACTTATTACAAAACAACGCACGTTTATCAGTTGAAGATATCGCGGCGATGACAAAAAAATCAGCGGCCGAAGTTGAAGCGGTTATGAAACGGTTAGAAAATGATGGTGTCATTTTAAAATATGCAGCTATTGTTAATCCAGATAAAGTTGTTGAAAGCAAAGATAAAGTACGGGCAGAAATTGAAATTCAAGTTACTCCTGAAAGAGAACACGGATTTGACGCTCTTGCTGAACGAATTTATCGTTTTCCACAGGTTAAATCTTTGTATTTAATGAGTGGTGGATACGATTTAAAAGTGATTATTGAAGGGGAAAGTTTGCAAGAAGTTGCATTCTTTGTTGCTCGAAAACTTTCAACATTGAATGGAGTTCGTAGTACAAAAACTCATTTCTTTTTAAAAACCTACAAAGAAAATGATGTGTTGTATGTAGACGAAAAAACAGATAACCGAGAAGGGGTAACTGCATAATGAATACCAGACCAGATAAATTCTCTAAAAAGATGGTGGCAACACCCCCATCGGGCATTCGTAAATTCTTTGACTTAATTATAGGACGTGATGATATTATTTCTTTAGGAGTTGGAGAGCCAGATTTTCCAACCCCTTGGGTAATGCGAGAAGAAGCTTATTATCACTTAGAACAAGGACATACTTCTTACACCTCAAACTGGGGATTGCAAAGTTTACGAGACGAAATAGCAAAATACGAAGCAAGATATAATCTTCATTATGATTCTAAAAAAGAAATATTGGTAACTATTGGAGTTTCCGAAGCCGTAGATGCTGTATTGCGTACCATTCTAAATCCTGATGATGAAATTTTAATTTGTGAACCTTGTTATGTTTCATATCAGCCTTTGGCAGAATTGTGTGATGCAAAATTAGTTCGTCTCGATACCAGCATAAATGGGTTTTACCCAACTGCAGAACAAATTGAACAAGCAATTACACCAAAAACAAAAGCCCTGATGATTTGCTCTCCCAGTAACCCTACCGGCCGCATGATTCCCTCATCAGAATTAGAAAAAATTGCAGAAGTCATAAAAAAATATCAAATTTGGGTGCTGAGCGACGAAGTGTATTGTGAATTAGTCTATGACGATAAAACCCATGTTTCTATTGGTTCCTTTCCTGGAATGAAAGAATACAGCATTATTCTGAACGGATTTTCTAAATCTTTTGCTATGACTGGTTGGCGAATTGGCTTTGTTTGTGCTCCTGCTGATTTAATGGCTCAAGTTCACAAACTGCATCAGTATTCTTCTATTTGTGCTCCTATTATGAGCCAGTATGCCGCCGCAGAGGGCTTACGAAACGGATTTTCAGAAGTAGAAAAAATGCGAGTATCCTATCAGCAACGACGAAATTTAATGTCTAAAGCTTTTAAGGATATGGGTTTACCAGTAAGTGAACCAGATGGTGCCTTTTACATATTTCCAGATATTCGCTCTACTGGATTAACATCTGAACAATTTGCTAAACAACTTATAGAAGAGTATAAAGTCGCAGTAGTACCGGGAAATGTATTTGGTGCAGGTGGAGAAGGTTTTATTCGCTGTTGTTATGCAACAGACATTGTAAAAATAAAAGAAGCTTTACGACGAATTGGGGCTTTAGTAGAAAGTCTAAAAAAATAATGTTAATTAACTAAAAAAATACTTAAAAAAGAAAAGCCTTTTTGCATGGATTCTATCCTGTAGAAAGGCTTTTTTTTATTGCAGTGAATTACTATGAAAAGCTTGTAAAATTTTCAAAAATCTCCAACATTTTAATACAAAAAATTTAAAAAACAAAGTTTTTAAATAAACCGCTTTACAAATTTACAAACTGGGCTTATCCTACTTTAAAACGGTTTAGTAAAACGGTTTAAAAAATTTTGCTAAACAAAAAAAATGGAGGAAAAGATGAATAAAGTAAGAACTTTCATCGCTGCTTTCTTGATGATTAGCTGTGTAGCGCTCTATGCAGACGTATCAGTAGTAAAGCTTGCTGACGGAAATGCCGAAGTAACATTCTTTTACGGTAATCCAAAAGCACAAGAAGTAACTATTCGTGGTGATTTTACCAATTGGGAAGCTAATGAAATACCAATGGTAAAAGTAGAAAAAGGTTGGGAATACAAAACTGTTGTTCCTATGGATACTGTTATGAAGTACAAATTCTTCTCTGACGGTTTCTGGACTGCAGACGTTAAAGCACCAGAATCTGTGGATGATGGATTTGGTGGAAAAAACGGTCTTGTTGAAGTAGCATCTTTAGCAGTTGATCCAACTTCTAATGCCCCTGCAGCTCCTGTTGTAGCTTCTGCTGGAAGACTGACATTTGGTACCTGGTCCATCATAGAAGCACGTGGTTCTTTTGATAAAGATATGGAATTACAGAGTGCTGGTTTAGGAGTTCGATCCGTTGCTAAACTTGCTGGTAGTGGAATTAAAAATATGCCAATGTACTTAGAAATCGATCTTGCTGATGTTAGTTCATTCAATAATTTTTATCAGAAAAATGCTTTGACTTGGGAAGATGGTCTTAAGAATTTTGGTGTAGATATGCTTACTAACCCAATCGCATATTTAAACAATGGTTCAACAAAAGTAGGACATGTAAAAGTTGGTTTTGATTCTGAATGGGTAAATGCAACTTTTGGTTATAAATATGCAAAAATGTCACCAAATACTATTGCAAACTGGACCACAGTTACAGACAACTGGGATGCAGGATATTCTGAAAAGGGTGGTTTTGCACAGTTTGAGTTAGGTTCAGCCTTACAGCAGATTGGAGATGTTACTGTTAAAGCACGTTTAACACCTAACAAAACAGCAGATCGTGCTGGTAACCGTTATGGTATGTTAGCAGCAGCAAGTGCACAGTTTGGAGCTCACAACGTTGGTGTTCAGTACAACGGTGCTTATGGTACTTCTTATGATACAATCTTTGAAGAAATTCCTGAATTAGATTTTATCGTAGGTTACGTAGGATCTTTTGGACCATTTGCAGTAAAAGCAAATGCAGTTATGAACCAATACGGTTGCGTTCTTCAGAGTAATGGAACAAAAACATATTATACCCCATCTTCTTCAGATGTTGGTACAGTGTTAAATGATGCTAATTTCTTAGAAAATCTTGCTTTCAATGTAAACGGAACATATAGCAATGATATGTTAGCTGTTACAGCAGGTTACCGAGCTCGTGGTACACAGGCTAACTTAATGTATGTAAACCAAGCTGATGGTAATACAGGTATTTCAGATAACTTAGGTGGTCGAAATACTCAGAAAGCTTGGGTTAACACTACAGTTACAATGGATACTGTTGTTGCTGGTTTAGAGGCTTCTGCAGAATTACAACTCTTAAAAGCAGATTCTGCTAAAAATTATGTAAATCCATATACTGATGAGAAAAATATTAAACTTTATGCAAAACCAACTGTAGCAGTTACTTTACCTGGAAACATGAAAGTAGATGGCTACGCAAAAGTTACATACAACACAAAAGATGAAACAGCACGTGGCTCAGCTAAATCAAATGTGTTATTTGGAGAAGCTGGTCTTAAATTTGCTATGGACTTAGACGG
>CALNCH010000124.1 GCA_937875245.1 uncultured Spirochaetaceae bacterium | reverse complement strand
GCGTGCTCGCGGTGCTGCCCAAGCCGGTGCCGGTGCCCGCGCTGATGGAGCTGCTCACGCGGGCCCGCCGCGACGGCCTCGTCATGCTGGTGGAGGACGACGCCCATCTCGCGGACAACCTCACGGAGGTGCTGCGCGAGCGCGGCTTCACCATCGTGATGGTCGAGCAGAACTTGCTGTAGACGCTTTACCTGACAGTGGATTTCCTGGTATGGAATACTTTTCTCTTACTAAATCTCCTTTAGTTTTTATTGCCCTTAAGGGTGGTAAATATGAAAACCTATTGCAAGATTGCTTTAAGCCAGAATTCCTATTTTCCCGATATCCTGTGATTTTACCAAAATCTGGTTTAGCACGGCAACGTTTTGACTCTTGGATTTATTCAAAAAAAATCACACCTATAATAGCTGCAGAAACGGTGGGTAATGAAGCCGTTTTTGCCTTAGCCCGTCTTGATTTAGGAATAGGCCTTGTTCCGCGAATTGTTTTGGAAAATAGTCCGTTTTCTAGTGGTTTGTGCTATTACGACGCTGGCCATTTTTTAGGACATTATGATATTGGCTTTGTATTAAAACCACAGGAATCTAAAAAACATTTATATAAAACCCTTTCGGAAATAATTAAGCGTATTTACCAGTAATTGGAGCAAAAAATGACAATACAAATTCATAATTGTAAAATTAAAAAAGATGGAACAGAAAAAGTAAGTTCTCTATCCTGGACTTTTGAAAAAGGTGAAAACTGGCTTATATTAGGGGCGAATGGCAGTGGAAAATCAGACTTTATTCAAGCACTATCAAATACAAAGGGATACGAGGTAGAACCTCTTTCTAACGACGGTTTATATGCCAACGGATTTACCAACAGTATTACCATGGTTTCTTTAGAAACAGCCGCGTCTCTCATTGAAGAAGAGCGAGTTTTAGACGAAGGAGATTATTGTGAAGGTGGTGTTGATATTGGAAGAACAGGGGCTGCCTATATAGGGGAAGTTTTAAAACCTGAAGAATTACGACAACTTTGTGGTAAAGCTGGTGATATTCTTTTAGAAGCTGATAAAAGAGGTATAGCTCGACCTAAAACACTGCCTAAAGAAGGGGTTGAAAAATTATCTTTGTATCCAGAAGTACAATTGTGTGGAATTAGTGCAATTTTAGATAGAGGCTTAAAATATTTATCCACTGGTGAAATCCGACGAACTTTGTTATGCCGAGCTTTGTTATCTCGTTGCAATTTGTTAATTTTAAGTGATCCTTTTGCAGGGCTTGATGTTCAATCTCGCACTATTCTTATGGATTTTTTTGCTATGGTAGGAACGAGAAAAGGGCAGGGGGCTCCTGGATTACTTCTTTCAATGGAACGTTATACCGACATTCCAGATTCTATTAGTCATGTACTTGAGTTTACCGAAGGAAGGGTATCCTTTGAGGGTACAAAAACTGCCTATGAAGCTTACTTATTAGAAAAAAATACAGATAAAGAAGCTCAAAAAGAGAAAGAAAGAAAAGAATTTATTACAGAACTTGAAGCTATTTATAAAGAACCTGATTTACATATTCAACAACCTTTACCACCTTCTGTTCCTTTAGTTGAAATGAAAAAGGTAACAGTAGGATGGGGTGAAAAAAAAGTATTATCAAATCTATCTTGGACTTTAATGCAAAATAAACATTGGCTTATTCGTGGTCCAAATGGCTCTGGTAAAACTACCTTTTTGGAATTAATTACTGGGGATAATATGCAGGTTTTTTCCAATGATGTATCTATTTTTGGCAGGAGAAGAGGGACTGGAGAAACTATTTGGGAATTAAAAGCCAGAATGGGAATCGTTTCTTATCGATTGCATTTGGAATATAGAATGGTGGGTGGTACTGATTTGGAAGCAGTGCTTTTGTCTGGATTCCACGATTCAATCGGTTTGTATGAGCAACGCTCTCCTGTAGAGCAAATGATAGCAAAAAAATGGTTAAAATT
>CALNCH010000123.1 GCA_937875245.1 uncultured Spirochaetaceae bacterium | reverse complement strand
ATAGCTTCTTATCCTGATTTATGTAAAAACGATGGTACTTTCAAGAAAAAAACCGAAACCCATATTACACAAATTTTCCCCTCTTTTTCTGATAATGATTTTTTTGTAAAACTTACTTTTGCTTTATTAAATTTAGGCTTAATAAGACAAGAAGAAAATCGCTATGCTTTACAAATAGGGAAATGGAGAACCTTCGCCTCCTTATCTTCTCAAGTTCAATGTGGTCGTTATCCCCGGGAAATAAATCGTCGTTATTGTCAGGAGGTCTGTGATATTACAGCAACAATACCTCCTGAAGGTTTTACCAAACAAGTTTTATTGCGTTGTGGATTTTTATTACAAGAGCGACCAGGACAACAAACAGCTAGTTCACGCCCTAGCCGTTTTGCTGGTATTTTGCAAAATTATAAAGAAAATGCAGTCGCCTCAACAGATAGTTTTAATGTCTCCCAGCTCATCGATAATATGATTTTATTTGGTATTTTAAAAAAAGTTGGAAGCGAAAATCAACAACCTATCTATGCACCTTCTGAAGAGTTTTTAGAAAAGCAAGATAATCAAAATGGCCAATCATTTCAAGGATCTGCTTCCATAAACGCAGGTTTTACGGTAACTATTTTAGGGAATATTCCTCTGTATCATTTAATTGAACTTGTTCAATGGATGAACATTGTAACTTTTGATTCCATAGGGACTTATGAAATAACTCGTAGTACAGTAATTCGAGCCTTTGATAATGGAATTACACCTAGTGATATTATTGCATTGTTAAAAAAGACAATATCCCATGAAGTACCCCAGAATTTACAATTTTCTTTGGATGAATGGTATAACAGTTATAATTCTGCTTCACTATTTAAAGGGTATGTTTTAAAAGTTTCTCCTGATAAACAAATATTAATCGAAAATAATCCTGTTCTTTCTGAATACATTATTATGACTCTCTCTCCTGGAATTTATTTATTAGACTTTGCCAGCGAAGAAGAGGCAGAAGCTACTATTGGGACTAGTGGTTTAGATTTTATTGGTGCTGTAAAAAAAATGCGACCAGATCCAGAACCTTTACCCTTTGCAAAGGTGGAATCTTCTGGAGGACTTCAGTTGGACTACGAAAAATCTCCTTCTGAAACAAAAGTCGATAAAAGCTTGTCGGTAGTACAAGAGATGCTCTCGAATCTGGAAGAAATTGAGGCTACAAAAGATCAAAAAGAAGGATTACTATCTCGAATTCAGCGTAAAATTATTATTAATAAAGGGCAGCTTAGACCGGATTCAGTGCGACCTGAAAAAATAGAAGCCAGTGGAATGGATTTTTTAGGAAAAGTACATGTGGTGGAACAGGCTATTGCATATTCAAGTATGCTTCAAATAATTTGTGAATTCGATGACAGAGTACAAGAAGTAGTTGGACAACCTATTAAAATCGAAAAGCAACAAGGTGATGCCTTAGTTTTTATCCGTCTTGAATCAGAAGGAAAGATTTTACCTGTCTCAATTGGAAGGTGTCGTTCTGTGAAACGTATTAGAGGACCTATTTTTAAAGAATCCCATTACTAATCTATCCTTTTTATTTGACATCTCTTTTTATTATAAGTAATTTATGAGTATATCTTTATTTTATTTTTGGAGAGTATATGTCTAAAGGTTCTAAAATCTTTCTTGTTGTCTTAGGAATTTTGGTTCTGCTTGGTGTAGCAGGATGCAATTTTATTTCTGGAAATTACAATTCTATGGTAGCCATGGAAGAAACAGTAAAAAGTCAGTGGGCTCAAGTTGAGAATCAATATCAACGTCGTCTAGATTTAATTCCTAATTTAGTTGCAACAGTTAAAGGTTATGCTACTCATGAAAGTGAAGTATTTACACAGATTGCAGATGCACGGTCAAAGGCTGGTGGCGTAATGCAGCTTTCAGATGATATGTTAGAAGATCCAGAAGCTT
>CALNCH010000122.1 GCA_937875245.1 uncultured Spirochaetaceae bacterium | reverse complement strand
CTTGTAATACATTTTTTTCAGAATCTAATGCTGAAAAAGCTACTTCAACAAGTCCTGTTTTACCTTCCGATTCTGCAATATCTAGAGATACGTATACGGTATCTTCAAAGGAAAATGCAGATACTTCAACAGGAATTTCACAAATAGAAGAAGCGTTACTTAAACTAGATAGAAAAATAGCTACCAATACAAAGACAAAAGAAAGAACAAGTCCCGAAAGCAAAAAACGAGAGGATTGGGTATGGACTAAAGCTTCAAACAATCCAGTGGGGCCTTTGGGACCTTTTCCTTCATAATAATCCTTAATTTGTTGAGGGGCATTTTCCAATCTCTTTTCTCTATTATAATAAACGTGTAATTCTTCCTCTGGTATATTATCCATTATTACCCTACTGAATCAGATTATCTATAACTGAATCGGTTCTCCACCATACAACTTCTACTTCTTTTTCATTGGCTAATAAAGCAGAAATAATCCCGTTATACGATAAATTGAAATTTTGATACAATACTTCTTCATGGTTTACATCTAAATGACGTCGCAATATTTTTTGACCATTAGGTTGTACTACCATAATTGAATATCCCTTTTCATCTGCAATAGTAAAGAAAAACCAACCCGATTGAGTAACTCCCATAAACTCATAAGAAATCAAGTAAGTATTTTTACTGTACCCATCTGTAACAACTTCTTCATAAGCGGGTATTACTAAAGGTTCGCCGTACATTCCAGTTTGTATATCTAAAGGATATAATAAAGACCTTTCAAAAGCTATTCCTGACTGAACCTTAGAAGAAGCATCTATCTCACTGACATGGTAATCGACTTTTAAATATAATAATTGTTGATCATAAGAGGGTACTATTTTATGAAGAGAAACAAACAATTCCGTAGTTTCATCAGTAGCAATTTTTGGGACAGCATCCAGAGAAATAGGTATGGTATATAGCAACATTCCAGTTTCTGAATACCAATACACAATATATCCATTTGTTACCATAGAAATAATTACCAACTCATTATTCTTTGTGGTATACAAGTTTTTAATATAAGGGAAAGGAGTTCCACCTGCCCCTTGTTGTCCTAAATAATCATCAAAAGTGCCATCTGCATTTATGCGTAAAACAACTTCTCGGAGGATAACACCATTTGTTCCATCAACTTCGAACCTCTCTTGAGGAAGAACATCAACAGCATAGACCTTTTTATTTCTATCAACTGCAATTTTACCTAAATCATTAAATGAATATTCTACAGCCATTTGAGTAGAAGTCTCTTTTTCAACAAGGTTTACTCCAGAAGGTATTGTTTCAAAAGCAGAGGCATCAACAAAGGAAGGAACAGGATTGGTATCCTTATTATATATAACCCCTACTAAGTCTCCATAGGAAGTAAGTTGCATAATTTTTTTTGATTCATCATTTGCAATATAAAAAAAACCATCTTGCATAACCAAAGAAGTATCAATATCACCTGTTTTATTTAAGTTAAAAAGTCTGATTTCGTCTTCATAGGAACCATATGACAATTTAAATAACTCTTGCCGTGCAAGAGAAGAAAGGGTATTTTCTTTTGTACAAGAATTTAAAAAAAAGGTTATCGTAAAGAAGAAGATACTAATTTTGATAATGTTTCACTAATTTATGGTTCTCTCAATTTTGAATAGAAAATTTCGTTTCATAGTGGTAGCATAAAGTGCTTGCCTTTCAGTGTCAATATCTGTACATTATACGTATGATAGATAAAGTAATGACCTTCTTTTTCGGGTCTCAAAATGAACGAGATGTAAAAGAATTAAAACCAATCTTAGAAAAAGTTAATAATAAAGAAAATTGGGCAAAATCACTCTCCAAAGAAGAATTTCCAAAAACAACAGTATGGTTCAAAGAAAGACTGGCAAATGGTGAAACCTTAGATGATATTTTACCAGAAGCCTTTGCTTTGGTTAGAGAAGCAGCTTCTCGAGTTTTGGGCGAAAGACCTTACGATGTCCAGATTTTGGGATCATTAGTACTTCACACCGGACGAATTACAGAAATGAAAACAGGTGAAGGTAAAACCTTAACTGAAGTTCCTGCCGCTTATTTAAATAGCTTAACAGGAAAAGGGGTTCACATTGTTACTGTCAACGATTATTTGGCAGAACGTGATGCTGACTGGATGCGTCCTGTTTATGATTATCTTGGAGTTACAGTTGGTTCAATTATTTCAAATATGGACAACAATGCTCGTCGTTTAGCATATCAGTGCGATATTACCTATGGTACCAATAATGAATTAGGCTTTGATTATCTTCGTGATAATATGCAAATTGATCCCAGTCAAAAAGTGCAAAGAGGCTTTTCTTTTGCAATTGTAGACGAAATTGACTCAATTTTAATTGATGAAGCTAGAACAC
>CALNCH010000121.1 GCA_937875245.1 uncultured Spirochaetaceae bacterium | reverse complement strand
AGGTCATCATTTGTTACACATCGCAACGTTCCTAAATCAGTAAACATTTTTTGTGTACTTGTTTCTAAAGTAGGGGGCACCTTTTCTTTTTTTCTCAGATTGTCTCCAGGATTAGCAATTCCTAAAATAAAAAAAATACAGGTAGCCGTAATAATGCTTCCGAGAATTACAATACTAAGTGCAAATAAAAAGCGTTGTATCTTAGTCATTGTTGTGTCCATTTATTTGATAAGGAGACAAAAACTCCCTCTCTTTCCCTTTTGTACGTGCTTGTAACCACAATGAGGTGTCATTCCATTCTGTTTTTAAGACAACACCATTTTTCCGAATATCTTGAATTATATTACTTTGAGTTAGTGGAATTTCATATTCCATTACTGGCCCAAAAATAGATTCTGTCATTTTTTCAGCTAAAAGATCTAATCCGTTTTTATCTTTGGCACTTACCCAAAGGGCATCAGGAAATTTTTGTTTTAAATAGCGGTTTCGAATATCTCCAACAGGAATATCAGTCTTATTTAATACAACAATCCGTTTATTTTTATCAGCCTTAATTTCTGTCAATACTTGTAAAACAGTCTCATATTGGAATTCAACATCAGGATTTGAGGCATCCAAAACTAACAATTGTAAATCTGCTCTTTCTGCTTCTTCCAAAGTAGACTTAAAAGCATCAACCAAACTATGGGGTAAATTGCTGATAAACCCAACGGTATCAGTGAGAAGGAGACCTTCTCCTCCCTCTAAATCTAATCGACGAGTAGTGGGATCCAAGGTGGCAAAAAGCTTATTTTCTACAAATACTTCCGCCCCAGTCAATGCATTCAGTAAACTAGATTTACCAGCGTTTGTGTATCCTACCAAGGCACACACACTTAAGGGAATTTTATCCCTTCTTTTTCGCCTCGTATCTCTTTCTTGAACAACTTTTTCCAATTCTTTTTTAATACGTCCTATTTTTTCTTGAATACCACGGCGATCGAGTTCAAGCTGTGTTTCACCAGAACCTTTCGAACCATAGCTTCCGCCACGTTGGCGTGCCATATCTCCATAAGTATGGGCTAAACGAGGCAGTGAATAGGTTAATTTTGCCAATTCAACTTGTAAAACAGCTTCTTTTGTTTGGGCACGAGATGCGAAAATACGCAAAATGACTTCGTGACGATCAAAAACAGGAATTTGAGCTAGCTTTTCCCAGTTTCTTTGTTGGGTTGGATTTATTTCAAAATCAAAGATAATACAATCTGCATTTTTTTCTTTGGCCCTTTCTGCAATTTCAGCGGCTTTACCAGTGCCTATACCAAATTGAGGGGTGGGTTCTCGTCGAGGAAGGATAATTGAATCAACAATATCCATTTCCAAAGTAGACACAAGGCCCTGTAATTCCGTCAGTGGAATTCTATCACATTCAACTTCCAGGGGAGCACCTACTAACACAGCTTTTACTGGCTGTTGTCTTTCATCACTTATTTCTTTCATTTAGTGTATTATACTAAAAGAAAGTATCTTTGTAAAATGTGTTTATGTTCAAGATTTTTCCTACCGATAATTACATGAATAGCTAGTTAGTTGGAGTATACGTGACATCAGGTCAAAAAGTTGCTGTCAGTTTATTATGTACCGTTCTCATATTTGCAGTTTTTACGGTAGCTGCATTTGCAGGGTTTTTTTCTGTAATTGAAACCAGATTTTACCAACCCTCTATTGTACGGGGCATCAATACACAATTGACAGAAGTGTCAAAAGCACTAGAAGAATATACCTCCAATCATTTAATTCGATTTGAAACCTTTGTAGAGAATGAATCAGTAAAAAATAGTATACAGTCCTCTCAAATAAAAGAAGATATTACTACTAGAACTAATTTAGCAGGAACCCTTTTGAGTGAAACTCCAGGGTTATTAGGAATACGTCTAATTGATTCAGGTGGTAAGCGAATCCACTATAGTACTTTTCAAAAAGACGTGTTAACTCAAAGTGAAAGTGCAATTTCCTATAATAATTATAATGAGTTAACAGATTTATCTTACTCTCTCGTTCAATGTCCTAACGAGAGTGAGCCTCGAATTTTATTTGATCCTGAATATGGTCGTGTTTTGTATACTTTTGCGTTTTACGATTTCTATAATGCATATCGGGGAACAGTAATTTTTTACATTCAGGCAAATGATTTTAACCGGTTTCTCATTAGTAAAAACATTATTCGAATTACCGATACAGCTTATTTATCAGGATCCTTTGAATTTCCGGGTTTTGTTTTTGGATATCCCAATACCGGCTTTGAAATTATGGATGAAGCCCTTATCTCAAAATGGCGTGTAACTGATAATACACAAATAAATAGGGTAGAACCCTTATTAGAAACAGAAGATGGATCATGGATTTTATTTTCAGTATCTACAGGCATTACAGGAAAGAAAGTTTATACATCTCAATTATATCGTGAAAATGTTTTTACCTTTCCATTTTCTGTAAAAATATTACTCTTAGTTTGTGTTTTTATTTCTTTGTATTTAATTATTTTCCTCCTTACCAATATGAAGCATGATGACATGGTGGTAATACGAGATCGAGTAAAACGATTTCAGTATGCTATGTTGCAAGAATATGTAGATCAAAAGGAAAAGGTTGATTGGAATAATCTTTCTGCTGAATTGGGCTTACGAAAAAACGAGCTTAATAAAAATATTCGGCGGAGTTTAGGTAGACGTGGAAAAAAACATAGCGAAGAATTAGATAGGTTATTAGACAAAAGTTGGAATGAGATATTTAATACTATAAATAGTAACAATCCTTCTCAAAAAAGAATTTCTTCTGGAATTGAAATGGAAGAAATTAAAAATATGTTG
>CALNCH010000120.1 GCA_937875245.1 uncultured Spirochaetaceae bacterium | reverse complement strand
TATACCGGCTAAAATGACCCAGATAGTACTTACTTTGAAAAAGGAAACTAAAACGAAAGAAGTAATCATAAGTAATGCAGAAAAAAAACTATGGATAGAGTTTTTAAAAAAAGTAATCACAACCTTAGTAAGTAAAGCCGCAACAACAATATTTATACCTGCTAAAGCTTTTTGTACGATTGGTATTTCCGAAAAATTTGAAATAAATAAGGCAAGAATAGTAATGATAATAATTGAGGGGGTTATAATACCTAACGTGCCAACTATACCACCGATAATACCGCAACGATTATACCCAATAAAAGTGGACACATTTACTGCAATTATCCCTGGGGTTACTTGTCCAATAGCAAAATAATCTAATAATTGCTCACGATTAGTCCATTTTCGCTTAATTGCCAATTCCTCTTCTAGAATTGGTAACATAGCTAACCCGCCACCAAAGGTAACAGCACCAATTTTACAAAAAAGTAAATATAAGTCCCATAAATCTCTAAAGTATTTTTTATTCCAGATTTTCATGAGGATAGTATACTAATTGAGAGAAATATGGCAAAGGGTAAAACAAAACAAAAAGAATAATTTATTTTTTATACTGGCTCCATTCCTGATATATATAACAAAATAACAATAATTATGACCAAGATTGTTTTAGCTACACCTTTATACTTTTCAAAAGTTTCTTCCTTCATAAAGGACTCCTTCAAAAACTAGATACAATAGATATAGTTTGGTTATATTAAACCCTGATAAATATAAAATGAAAAAAAGCGTAATTTTTTCACAGCTTTTTTACTTGTTTTTAAAAAAAATCTAAGGCATACTAGTTAAGTACTGACCTGAAAGCTTTTTTGCTGACAGGAAAGACTGACATATCATGCCAGTTCTAATTGTACGACAACTATTCTTTTTCGGAGGTATCGAATGGAAACAAGGGTCGCACTAATTGGGATTGTGGTAACAGAAGGGGATTCTGTTCAACAGCTCAATACACTGCTTCATAACTACAGTGATTTTATCATTGGAAGGATGGGGCTACCCTATAAAAAAGACAATCTTTCAATTATCAGTGTGGTACTAGATGCACCACAGGATGTAATCAGTGCCCTCAGTGGAAAACTGGGAGCATTGAAAGGGGTCTCAACTAAAACAATTACACCAAAAGTAGACTTCTAAATGACTTCATTGACCCAACTGCTAAAGCACAGTGTGGTCAGTAAAAAACCTATTTCAGAGTCGGTATACACTTCTCTTTTAGATGAACAGGAAAAACTCTTTCTTCCTATACAAAATATGGCGAAAAAAGCTCAGTATCTGCATTTTAAAAATCAAGTTTATATTCGAGGCTTAATTGAAATAAGTAATTACTGTAACAATGATTGTGATTATTGCGGGATAAGATGTAGTAATAAAGCTGTACAACGATTTCGTTTATCCGATGAAGATATTCTTACCTGTTGTAAAAAAGGATACGCTCTTGGTTTTAAGACCTTTGTCTTACAAGGAGGAGAAGATCTCCTTTTTGATGTGGATAGAGTCTCTAAGCTTATCAGACAAATAAAAAAAGAATTTTCTGATTGTGCATTAACCCTATCCTTAGGTGAAAAGCCTGCAGAAGTATATGCTGAGTGGAAAAAAGAAGGAGCAGACCGCTATTTACTGAGACATGAAAGTGCCAATAGCAATCACTATGCTTTTTTACACCAGTCTCCAGTAGACCAAAAGAGAGGAAGAACTGCAATATATCGACAAAACTGTTTGTACACCTTAAAAAAATTAGGATATCAAACTGGTGCAGGTTTTATGGTAGGTACTCCCCTCCAAACAAATCAACATGTAGTAGAAGACTTACTTTTTTTGCAAGACTTACAGCCCGAAATGATTGGTATTGGACCCTACATTCCACATCCAGAGACCCCCTTAGGAAAAATTTCCCCTATCCCCACTCCTACTCAACGATTTCATAAAACTTTGTATTTGCTTTCTCTTTTACGTAACATTCATCCCAGAGCATTACTCCCCTCTACAACAGCTTTAGCCACCTTAATCCCCGGAGGCCGGGAAAAGGGTATTTTACATGGAGCAAATGTGGTAATGCCTAATTTATCACCAGAAAAAACAAGTAACAAATATGAAATCTACAAAAACAAGCTAAACACTGGCTCAGAAAGTGCCAACGGATTAGCCACCCTAAGCAAAGCCTTAGAATCTATAGGCTATGAAATTAACAAAGGAATTGGTAACTATGTATAATCCATCTTCATTAAAAGCAGAAGAATTTATTGATAATCAAGAAATTCTAGACACCCTTCAATGGGCAAAAGAGCATAAAAACGACAGACCATTAATTGAGTCCCTTATAAAAAGAGCAGCAGACTGCAAAGGTTTAACACATCGGGAAGCAGCAGTTTTGCTAGAATGTGAATTAGAAGACCTTAATCAATTGATGATAGAACGAGCACAACAAATAAAAGCAAAACTATATGGAAATCGCATTGTTTTATTTGCTCCCCTTTATTTATCAAATTACTGTATAAATGGTTGTACTTATTGTCCTTATCACTCTATTAACAAACATATTTCTCGAAAAAAGCTCACTCAAGATGAAATTCGAAAAGAAGTTATAGCCTTGCAAGATATGGGACATAAACGCCTGGCATTAGAAACAGGGGAACATCCAACAATGAACCCTATTGAATATGTTTTAGAGAGTATTGATACTATTTATTCCATAAAACATAAAAATGGGGCTATTCGTCGGGTTAACGTTAACATTGCAGCTACCACCGTAGAAGAATACAAAATGCTGAAAGATGCAGGAATAGGTACTTATATTTTATTTCAAGAAACCTACAACAAAGAATCCTATGAACAACTTCATCCTACGGGACCAAAAAGTAATTATGCTTATCATACAGAAGCAATGGACAGGGCTATGGAGGGCGGAATTGATGATGTTGGTTGCGGTGTTTTATTTGGCCTCAATTTATATCGCTACGATTTTGTCGGCTTACTTATGCACGCAGAACACTTAGAAGCAGTCCATGGAGTAGGTCCTCACACTATCAGCGTTCCACGAATTCGCCCGGCAGACGATATTAATCCTGACACTTTCTCTAACGCCATTGATGATAAAGTCTTTGAAAAAATCGTTACCGTTATTCGTATAGCTGTTCCTTATACCGGTATGATAGTTTCCACCCGAGAAAGTCAAAAAACCAGAGAAAAGATATTAAAATTAGGAGTAAGTCAAATTTCTGGTGGTTCAAGAACCAGCGTTGGAGGTTATACAGAAGAAGACAGAGCATTAAATCCCAATGCAGATACAGCTCAATTTGATGTAAATGATACACGAAGCTTAGATGAAGTAGTAAATTGGCTTTTAGGCATGAATTACATTC
>CALNCH010000119.1 GCA_937875245.1 uncultured Spirochaetaceae bacterium | reverse complement strand
CCTTAACAGGGAGTTTTTATAGGAGAAAAAATGAATCTTAATATAATGTATTGCGGAAATGATAAAGTCTTCGATGGAATGCTTATCTCTCTTTTATCAATAATACGACACACTAATAGCCCTGTTCATGTGTATACCTTAACTATGGATTTAGTTGATTTGAACCCAACATATAAACCTATTCCAGAAAATGATGTCTTATATTTAGATAAAATGGTTAAAGAGACTAATCCAGAGAGTTTTGTAAAACTAATTGATATGACAGAGCTTTTCAAAGGTGAAATGGGAAATAGTCCTAATCTGTCTTCATCTTACACCCCTTATTGCCTCCTTCGTATGTTGGCAGACTTAATTCCTGATTTACCAGATACTCTTTTGTATCTTGATACAGATACCATAATTCGCAAAGATATATCAGCTCTTTTTGAAATGGATCTTACTGGATATGATTATGCCGGAACCTTAGATTTTTTAGGTAAATTTTTCATTAGATATAATTATCAAAACTCTGGGGTTTTGTTATTAAACATGCCACAAATCAAGAAATCTGGTTTATTTGAAAAAGTACGACAGCGATGTAATACCAAAAAAATGGCATTTCCTGATCAAACCGCACTAAATTTTTGTGTAGAAAAAAAGAAATTTTTACCAAGCAAATACAATGAACAACGCCTTATGCATAAAGACACTGTAATTCATCATTTTTGTAAGTCAATTCGTTGGCTTCCTTTTTATCATACGGTAAACATTAAGCCTTGGGAAATAGAAAAAATTCATTCTGTCTATAAAATTCACGAATATGATGATATTCTAGACGAATATGTTGAAAGAAAAAAAAGGAGGTTCGCTAAAAATACTGCCGTGTATTTTTAGCACCTTTAGTTTTGCTTTTACAAAACTAAGATTCGTGCCATCCCTGGCACACCCTTAACAGGGAGTTTATAAGGAGGGTCGTTTTTTTGTACTTCGTGTACAAAAAATCTCCCAGAGTTTGCAATGCAAACTCTAGATTCGTGCCATCCCTGGCACGCCCTTAACAGGGAGTTTATAAGGAGGAGAACAAAATGAATTATTATGATCTTGCAAGTACTACCCCAGATGTTTTGGAAAAAATAAAACTAGCAGAAAAAGAGGGCAGGTTTTCAGATCATCTTGATCCCATAGATTATTCCCATTGTTTACCAGTAGATGGTAACTTTAAGTTTTTGTATGACTGGAAAACCAAGTTCATATATTGGTGGAGAAATGTGTATTTCTTACGTTGGTTCAATTGTATCCTGAACCGATGTATTTTTAAAACAAAAATAGTAGGAAAAGAAAATCTGAAAGGTATTAAAGCGGCTGTTGTTACCTGTAATCATATAAATAAATTTGATGGGTTAGTGGTTGGCTATGCCCTAAATCATAGAAAAATGAGAATCATGGTAGCCGATTTTAATAATCATAAAGGCTTTTTAGGCAAGCAAATGAGAGCATATGGTATTTTACCTTTCTCTCGAGAACGAGATGCCAATAGAAATTTTCAAAAAGCTATTACCTGGTATTTGAAGAATGATCACAAGGTTTTGTTTTTTCCAGAAGGTTCTGAATGGTGGTGTTATGAAAAACCACGACCTTTTATGGATGGGGCTTTTCATTATGCTGCAGCAAATAATGTTCCCATTTTACCAATGTTTATTACTTTTAAAAAGTCAGGAAAATTTGATAAAAATGGAATAGAACAACGTCATTTTACTGTTCACATAATGAAACCTCTTTATCCTAATCCTGAATTACCAAAACGTGATAATACCAGTATGTTAAAAGAGAAAAACTATGAAGAATGTTGCAAAAAATATGAAGAAGTATATGGTAAGTCAGTGGGTGAAAACTGATTTCTACCAGTATTGAGCAAAAGAAAGCTTACCAGAGACGCTTTGTTCTGCTATATCCCAACCGGTAAAAACTTCAAATGTTATTTTTGTTAGCCCTGCCATGGAAATTTGCAATCGAGTAAATAGACCAAGCAGGGTATTATTTTGTAAGGTATCAGTGTTGTTATCAAAACCAAGCAAATAGGCTCCATATAATCCCATTTTAACTTTTTCCAATTTAAAAGTTTCCATGGCAGTGATAGATGGATTGAGGGTAAACCAAAATAATTCAGATTCCGTTAGTGATAATAAATGGTAGTTATGGTTATCAAAAAAGGTGTTTTTTGAAGCCCCTTTCCAATTATCACCATTGAACAAATTGACAGAATTATTTTTAGAATATCTGGCAGTTTCTGTAAAGGAAATTCCTATAAAGGGAAGAAATTGGATAGAAGTCATAGATTTTAATCCAAGTCCCAGGGGAATCTGAGTTATATCACTAAGGTT
>CALNCH010000118.1 GCA_937875245.1 uncultured Spirochaetaceae bacterium | reverse complement strand
TGTTTAGGGCTGAGGATAAGGGGATTTCTGATGCTTTTAACAAAGCAATTTCTTTTTCATAAGCCGTTTTTCGAACCTTTCTATCAGCATGGTATGCTTCATTACGAAGTTGGTTAAAGGTTTTTCCTGTTTCTACATCAACAGAGTTAGAAATAATTTGCTCATGTAGGCGGCTCCAAGCACTTCCTCCAAATCGCTGCAAATCATCTGCAATGTTTTCTTCTGCTTCTGACATTAGGTGTTGCAAGGCTTGGATGTCTTGTTGGATACTATATGCCAAGTTTTTGTATTGTGGATAACTTGTGTAAAAGTTGTCGAGATCTTGTGAGTGAGAGGCTAATAAGTCCTTATATTTTCTATCAATCTGACTTATTCGTAATCCTTTTTCTTCGATAACAGATAAGGCGTTAAGATAGTCTGAATTTGTAGTGTCTGTGGAATAGGATGCATAAGCGTAGGATGACATAGAATGGTACTCTGCCATGGTTTTTTCAGAGATTTCTAGGAATTTTGATAACCAAAAGGGGAAATTTCCTTGGTTTTCAGGGGAATTTAACATATTCTCAAGAGTAGACAATTGTTTTTCAATATCAGCCAATTGATTTATATAATCACTTCCAGTAACAGAAGAATAGAGACTGGATAAGTCCCAGCGTGGGGTTTCGAGGGATTGATTATTGTTATTCATTTTTTTCTCCTTGTGGATAACTTGTGGATTGTTTATAAGTTGTGGAAAACTTTGGGATAATTGTATAATGTACAAAGACCCTGTGTTGATACTATACTCTTTTTTAAAGGAGACTGGAATGGGCTTTATTGTTTTTTTGGGACTTGTTTTATTAGGTGGAATTTTATTTTCTTTTTCTGCCGGAGTCTATTTATATTCAAAAATGTTTACTCGAAAAGGGTATGAATCACATTCAAGTATTGATGACGAACCCCATGTAAAAGATGAAAAAATAATGACGCCTCTGTTGGATGCTAAAAAAAGATGGGAAGAAAAAAGAGAAGAAAGAAAAATAGAAACTATTCAAATAAAATCTGATGAAGGCCTTTCTTTGTGTGGAGATCTCTGGTTACAAAAGGAAGAAAAATCTCCTGTTGCATTACTGGTTCACGGTTTTACTGATTCAGCTCCAGGATTAGCTTATTTGGCAGAAGATTATTATAATCGGGGTTTTTCGGTATTAAGCATAAATTTAAGGGCTCATTTTCAAAGTCAAGGTAATATACCGGGCTTTTCTGTTAAAGACGGAGAAGACATTGTTTTGTGGTTGCTATTTTTGAAGCAGCGTTTTGGAGATGATGTAAAACTGTTATTACATGGGGTGTCTATGGGAGCCTCCTCTGTAATAATGGCAGTTTATGGAAAAAAAACACAAATAAAAGAAGTATTACCAATGATTTCTGTAGTAGTTGCAGATTGTGGTTTTTCTTCATTTAAAACACAATTACAAAATCAAATAGCTAGGATACTCCCAAGAAAAGGAATACAAAAAATAGTGGGAAAACTAGTGTACTGGGGAATATCTGTAAGTAATTTTATATGCAATAGATTTACCTTAAGTAAGGCATCTCCTTTAGATGCTTTCCAAAAAATACTGAAGGAAGAAAAGAAAGAAAAGTATCCTATGTTAATCTTATTTCATGGAAAATCAGACTCTTTGGCTTTACCAATAATGTCAGAAGAATTATTTAAGATTGCTCCTGCTCCAAAACGAATTGTACTAGTAGAAAATGCTCCACATATTGGAAGTTATTTTTATAATCCAAATGGATATATGAATACTATTATTGAAAGTGTTGGTTTTGAAAAACGATTGAAAGAAGAAGGGGTTTAAAATAAAAAAAGGATCGCCAAAGGAGGAGGAAAGCGACCCTTTTTCATATTTGTTGCTGCTGAAATAGAATATATAGTAATGGAAAAAAAATGTCAATGTTTTTTTTCGCATTTGTTACTTTTATTTGCAAATATCGCAAATGTTACAAAAATTTACTGTTTTGAGAAGGGGAAGTTGTTTTATGACAAAAGTTGGTGTTATTGGCGCTATGGACGTGGAAGTGAATTATTTATGCAGTATTGTAGAGAACCCAAATATAACAGAAATTTGTGGGCTTAGATTTCACTCTGGAAAAATTGGAAAGGTAGCAGTAGTAATTGCTCAGTCTGGAGTAGGTAAAGTAAATATGGCAATGTGTGCCACTATTATGGTAAGTCAATTTCATGTAACACATCTTATTAACTCTGGCATTGCTGGTGGAATGGATGAAAGTTTACGTATTTTTGATATTGTTGTTTCTTCTGACGTCGTTCATCATGATATGGATGCAGTTGCTTTTGGGTATGAACCATGTCGAGTACCAGGTTTAGCTGTTTCCGCTTTTCCAGCAGATAAAATACTTATTGAGTTGGTAAAAAAAGCATATGGTGCTGGTGGATTTAACAAAAAGGTAGTAGAGGGTAGAGTTGCAACTGGAGATTGTTTTGTGAATTCCAGTGAGAAAAAAGCTATAATAAAAGAGAAATGCAATCCCTTTTGTGTAGAAATGGAAGGGGCTGCCCTTGCTCAAGTAGCATACCTTTCTAAGATACCATTTGTAGTTATTCGTTGTATTTCTGATATGGCTGAAAACACAGATGAAGTGTATCATGAAGAAGAAGCTGCTAAGGTCAGCAAATTTGTGGTAGAACAAGTTTTGAAAATGATGGAGTAAAAGATATGGAAACAAAAAAACACAACGTAGAAAGCTTTAATCTAGATCATACAAAGGTAACCGCACCTTATGTACGACTTGCTTCAAAAAAAGTGGGTCCAGTGGGCGATATTGTTACCAAATTCGATATTCGATTTACTCAACCAAATGTGGATTTTATGCCAATGGCTGGCATTCATACATTGGAGCATTTAGTAGCGGAATATATTCGCGACGTAATAGAGGGTGTTATCGATTTTTCCCCTATGGGGTGTCGAACAGGTTTTTATCTCACTCTTTTTGGAGACTATACAGAAGAACAGGTTGCAGAAAAAATGTTACTTGTATTAAAAAACGTATCTGAATGGCCAGATAACAAAGGTGTCCCAGGATTAGATCCAAAAGAATGTGGTAATTATCGGGAACATGATTTAAGCGCGGCAAAAAAATGGGCAGGAACTTGGGTAAGAGGAATTACTGACAAAGGTTGGAACTGTTATAAATAGAGGGAGTTAAATGAAAACCCAAGACAAGGTACTAACACTGTTAATTGAAAAAAAAGGAGAAGCTGTTTCTGGAGAGTCTTTGGCAGAACAGCTTTCTGTTTCAAGAACTGCTATATGGAAGTCGATAACTTGTTTACGAGACGCAGGGTATAGTATAAAGGCAGTTACTAATAAAGGATATATTTTAGAACAAGAAGCAGATATTCTGAAAGCTTCGGTTATTGCAGAAAATTTATCACAAGAGGTACTTGCCCTTGTTGGAAATCGTATAGAAGTGTTTCAAGAAATTGATTCAACAAACACTGAAGCCAAACGACGAGCTTCAGATAAAAGTGATTTTATTACAGGAAGTTTGTTGTTGGCAGAAACCCAAACCGCAGGACGAGGACGACTGGGGAGAGTTTTTTATTCTCCGAAGCAAAATGGCCTGTATATGAGCCTTTTATTTCAACCTGATGAAAAGTATGTGGATACTTCCCTAATGACTGCGTGTGCCGCGGTAGCTGTATGTCGTGCTTTAGAAAAATGGAATATACAGTCTCAAATAAAATGGGTAAATGATATATTTATAGGGAATAAAAAAGTTTGTGGTATTCTAACTGAAGGCATAATGAATATGGAAGAACGACGAATGGATGCCGTTGTTCTTGGAATTGGTATTAATATAAGACAAGAAAAGACAATGCCAGAAGAGCTTAAAAATATTGTTGGGTTTGTTAAAACTGATGAGACAAAGGAAAGCTTTTCTCGAAATGAATTAGCTGCAGAAGTGATGAACCAAGTAATTTCAATTTTTAAAGAACCTAGAAAATGTGATTTAGTAATGGAAGAATATAAAGCAAAATCATTAGTTATGAATAAAGTAGTTACCGTGATAAGTCTTAAGGAACCATATGAAGCAAAGGTAATTGATATAACAAAAGAAGGGCATCTTATTGTGAAAACAACTACCGGAGAAAAGAAAGAACTTCTCTCCGGAGAAGTAAGTATTAAACCAGAAGAATTTTAATTTATTCTGGTTGCTTTCCAATATAAGCAAGAATACCACCGTCAACATATAAGATGTGACCGTTTACGAAATCTGAAGCATCTGAAGCTAAGAATACAGCAGGACCCATAAGATCTTCTGTTGTTCCCCATCTTTCAGCTGGAGTTTTTGCAACGATAAATGCATCGAAAGGATGTCTAGATCCATCTGCCTGTCGTTCACGTAATGGAGCAGTCTGTGGTGTTTCAATATATCCAGGGCCTAGTCCATTACACTGAATGTTTGCATTACCATATTCAGAACAAATGTTTCTGGTAAGCATTTTAAGTCCACCCTTTGCTGCAGCATATGCAGAAACGGTTTCACGGCCTAATTCACTCATCATTGAACAAATATTAATAATTTTTCCATGACCTTTTTTAATCATTGATGGAATTACAGCTTTTGATACGATAAACGGAGCATTCAAGTCAATATCAATTACTTTTCTAAAGTCTGCTGCTGACATTTCGCACATAGGAATTCGTTTAATAATTCCGGCATTATTTACTAAAATATCAATAACACCAACTTCTTTTTCAATTTTTGCTACTGTTTCATTTACCTTTTCTTCGTCAGTAACATCACATACATAACCATAAGCAGTAATTCCTACCTCTTTGTATGCAGCAATTCCTTTATCTACTAAGTCTTGGTTAATATCGTTAAAAACAATAGTAGCACCATATTTTGCAAAACCAGAAGCAATAGCAAATCCGATTCCATATGAAGCACCTGTAACAAGTGCGACTTTTCCCTTTAATGAAAAACTATTTTCGTTAAACATGAAAGTACCTCCATTCATAATCAGTACATGCAGTTTACCATAGTATTTTCTTTTTGTCATCTTAAAATGAAACCTAGTTTCATTAATATTCTGTCATAAAATTGGAGATTGACGTTTTTTTGTGTTACTATTATTATTACGTATCGTATTGGAGGTTCTTTTATGAATAAAAAAATTGCTATTCTTATGGTAGCTCTTTTAGTTTTGAGTGTTGGTAGTGTTTTTGCTTTCGGCATCGGTGTTCAAGGTGGAGCTAATGTTGGTCGAAGTACAACAGGTTCTGCTGCTCTGACTTTTAAATTAGATCAGTCACCTTTAGTTTTTGCAGTAACTGCACGTTTTGGTGATTCAATGGCTATTGGTGTTACAGCAGATGCATGGGTATCAAATGCTAACTTCGCAGGTCCAGTAAACTATTTTTATGGAATTGGTGGTTACGGTACTATAGTATTAGGCGACAATGTGGCTTTTAGTGGTGGTGTTCGAGTTCCTCTAGGAATTAACATGTTTGTTCTTGAACACTTTATTGAACCATATTTGATGGTTGCTCCATCCTTTGGTGTTAACCTTGCAAAAGGTGCCGATTTATTTGACTGGTTCTTCCCAGTTAACTTTGGTCTCCGTTTCTGGTTCTAATTAACTTAGATTAATAAAAATCCCTCTGTTCAAAAGAGCAGAGGGATTTTTTTGTTTAAAGACTTAAAAATTAATTATTCCAAGGTGTGAAAATAAGATTTTTACTCCAATTAAAACAAGAATTACACCACCGGCAACCTCTGCTCTTTGTTTGTATTTAACCCCAAAGTGATTCCCTAAAACTACACCAACAAGAGCTAAGACAAACGTGGTAATTGCAATAAGACTAACAGAGGTAATAATATCAACTTGTAAGAAAGCAAATGTAATACCAACTGCTAAGGCATCAATACTTGTTGCAACTGCTAATATAAATAATTCTTTAATATCTAGCTTATTATTTTGAGAAGCACAATTACCCCTTTCTTCTTCTTGTCCTTCTTCTTTTTTGAAAGCTTCCAGTAACATTTTTCCACCAATAAAGGCAAGAAGGAAAAAAGCTACCCAGTGATCATATTTAGTGATTAATTGTTCAAAATGGGTTCCTAAAAACCAACCGATTAAGGGCATTAGTCCTTGAAATCCACCGAAAAAAAGAGCAATTACAATAGCATGACCATAATTAACTTTCTTCATTCGTAAGCCTTTGCAAAGAGAAACTGCAAAGGCATCCATAGAAAGGCCTAGGGCAATTAAAAATAATTCGATAAAACTCATAAATGGGAGAATGCTATCACTATTCAACAGCGGTGTCAATGTTCGGCTGTTTTATAACTGGAAGCAAAAGAACAAACCGAGCTCCTTGGGTTCCATCAATTTTATCTTCAACTAAAACTTTTCCACCATGTATAAGAACAATATGTCTGACAATTGAAAGTCCTAAACCTGTTCCCCCATCCTCTCTACTTCTTCCTTTATCTATTCGATAAAATCGTTCAAAAATTCTTTGCCTAGCTTCTAAGGGAATACCCGGGCCACTATCTTCTACAGCAATTGAAACCATTTCTGGATTAGTTTCTTCTTCTACCAAACTAATAATAATAGTAATTTTTGAGTTGTTAGGGCAATAGGTTATTGCATTAGCTAAAAGGTTACCCAACGCTTGTTCTAGCAAGATAGGATTTCCTGTCACTTGAAGATTTTCTGTTTTAATTTCGATTTTTATTGTATCCTTTTTTGCGCTGGCTTTTTCTGAGTATTGGCCTATGACCGAATTACACAAGGCAACAACATCTAAATTAATTTTTTCTAAAATGCTTTGATTTTGTTCTAGCTTAGAAAGGGTAAGTAAATCAGTTACAATCTGAGACAAGCGGTTAGACTGTTGAGATAAAATATCTAAAAACCTATGAGCTGTTTCTGGGGAGTCGATAGCACCCTCTTTCAATGTTTCAACAAAACCTTGAATAGAAGTAATAGGAGTTTTTAGTTCGTGGGATACATTAGCAACAAAATCTTGCCGAATTCTTTCTAATTTCTTAATACGAGTAATATCCGTTAATACTAATAAATAGGTACCAGAAGATATTTCAGAACATCGGGCTAATACAAAAAGAGGCACTTCATTTGTTGTGGTTAAAATAGGAACTTCTATATCAGCACTTTCAATTGGTTTTTTTTCCAATTTCATTTGTTGTTTTATAAAGGTAATTAGTTCCGTATTTCGTAAAATAGATAATAAATCTTTTTCTACCAAGTTTTGATTTTGTAAATTAAAAAAACGGGTAGCACTGTCATTGTATTTTGTTATGCGAAGATTTTTATCAAAAACAAACATAGCAGCCATGGTATTGGCAAAAACACTTTCAATTTCGTCCCGTTGATTAGAAAGAATTTCAATGTTTGATTGTATAGTTTTTGCCATAGTTTTCATTGAACGAGCTAAATGATTAAATTCCAAGGGTTTAGAAATTTCTGGACGGAAAGAGAAATCCCCTTTTTCATAGTTTTTTGCAGCTATTTCTAAAACACGTAAAGGACTTAATATTATTCTAGTAGCACCAAAAGAAAGAGCTAATGCAAAAAGTAATACAATTAGTGATGAAATGATACTGTCTATGCGAGTATTAGTTGCAAAAAAAACAGTGGTTGCAGTTGGAATAGAAAGGCGTAAAATATAAGAAATTGAATTTAATGTTTCTAAAAT
>CALNCH010000117.1 GCA_937875245.1 uncultured Spirochaetaceae bacterium | reverse complement strand
CCCGCCCCTTCCGCCACAAGTTTTTGATTTTCCATAAGAGCCAAAATCGCAGAAGATACTTCATCATCAGTTACTGTTACAACCCCATCAACATATTTACAACACAAGTCGTAAGTAAGTTGGCCAGGAGTTTTTACTGCTATACCATCTGCAATAGTTGAAACTTTGGCTAAAGTACAGATTTCCTTATTCTGTAAGGATTGAACCATAGAAGGAGATCCTGCCGCTTGTACTCCATACACTTTGCAATCTGGTTTAAGACTTTTAATAGCATAGGCTACTCCACTGATTAGTCCGCCACCACCTACTGGTACAATCACCACATCAACATCACTCATTTGATCAAGAATCTCAAGCCCAATAGTACCTTGCCCCGCAATTACTAATTCATCGTCAAAAGGGTGAATAAAAGTCATGCCTGTTTCATGTTGCAACTCTACTGCTCGGTTGTAAGCATCATCGTAAATACCTTTTACCAATTCTACTTCAGCTCCAAATCCTCTGGTAGCTTCTACCTTTGAAATAGGTGCTCCTTCTGGAATACATATTGTTGCTTTTATTCCTGCTTTTTGCGCTGCTAATGCTACTCCCTGAGCATGGTTTCCTGCTGAACAAGCAATTACACCCTTTCCTCTTTGTTCTTCCGTTAATTGGGAAATTTTATAGTATGCCCCTCTTATTTTAAAAGAGCCGGTAATCTGTAAGTTTTCTGTTTTTAGATATACGTCTTTATCTGGAAAAATACGTGGTGCTCGTAATAAATCTGTAGTTCTTACTACTGATTTCAGCACATATGCTGCATGATATATTTTGTCTAATGTCATGAGGGCATACTACCACAGGACTTCTTTTTTTGCTATACTGGTTGTTACTATATACAATAACGGAGTTTTTATGTTATCCAGCATCCTTATTGAAGGTTTAATATACGGAATCATGGTTTTAGGTGTTTTTATTACCTTTCGAATTCTTGATTTTGCAGATATGACGGTAGACGGTTCTTTTCCTTTGGGGGCCGCTGTTGCCGCTGTTTTAGTACTAAAAGGGGTTTCTCTGCCTGTAGCCTTTGTTGCCGCTTTTGCATGTGGGATGTTGGCAGGACTTATAACCGCCTTAATTCATACTAAATTAAAAATTCCTGGATTGTTAGCAGGTATTTTAACGATGACCATGCTCTATTCAATAAACTTACGAATCATGAGCAATCGTGCAAACCTTTCTTTGTTAAAGGCAGATACCGTTTTTACTTGGTTAGCCAGTATTAGTAAAAATTTTTTATCTCCAGAATTAGCGGCCCTTCTTTTTTTAGTATGTATAGTTATCATTATTAAAATATTACTGGATCTCTTTTTTCATACTGATTTTGGACTTACTATGGGAGCCTTAGGTTCTAACCCACAACTAATTATTTCTCAAGGCATGAACCCAGAAATAATTAAAGGCATAGGTATTTGTTTGGCTAATGGATTAGCAGCTCTTGCAGGCTCTTTTGCGGCTATGTATCAAGGATTTGCCGATGTTAACTCTGGTACAGGTGTAGTTGTTTCTGGCTTAGCTTCTTTAATGCTGGGCGAGTTTTTACTAAAATCTAACAAAATCTCTTTGTTAACCTTACGAGTGTTACTTGGTTCCATTGTATATAGAGCTTTAATGTATTTTGCACGAAGTTACGGTTATATTATTGGAATGACTGCCAATGATTTAAAACTTATTACTGGACTATTGATAATTATTTGTATGATTATTTCTCAAAACTCATTGATGGGAACCATTAAAAGAAGTATGGGAGCAAAAAAATGATTGCATTAGAAAATATTTCTATGACCTTTGCACCGGGAACACCAGATGAAAACACCGCTTTAAAAGCTACTAATTTTACTATTAATAAGGGAGACTTTGTTACCGTAATTGGATCAAATGGAGCTGGAAAATCTACCCTTTATAATGTGATAGCAGGAACGCTTTCTCCTAGCACAGGTACCATTTCTCTCACTTCCCAAGAAGATACTAATCCTCAAATTCGAGATATTACCAAAGATAAAGAATACAAAAGAGCCCACTATATTGGTCGAATCTTTCAAAACCCACTTTTGGGAACTGCTGGGAAAATGACATTAGAAGACAACATGATGATTTGCTATAAAAAAGGATACAAAGGATTAAAAATCAGCTTAAATAATAAGATGAGAGAGTTTTTTAAAAGCCAACTCACCGTTTTAGACATGGGTTTAGAAAATCGTCTTCATGATAACGTTGAATTATTTTCAGGTGGTCAACGACAAGCCCTTACTTTATTAATGGCAGTTATGTCTAAACCTTCGTTGTTATTATTAGATGAACATACTGCAGCCCTAGATCCTAGTAATGCTGAAATTATCATGAAACTAACCCGTAAATTTGCAAAAGAATATGGATTGACTGTTATGATGATTACCCATAACATGAATCATGCCCTAGAATACGGAAATAGGCTTATAATGATGGATGACGGAGAGATTATTCTTGATATTGGAGCAGAAGAAAAATCTCGTCTCACTATGGATGATATCGTTGCAAAGTTCAAAGCAATAAAGCAAAAGGACTTAGCAAACGATCAAATGCTCCTACACTAAAACAAGGGAAAAAATATGAGAAAGACTGTATCAATTATGAGTACAATTTTATTACTCGGCCTTATTACCAGTTGTGCTAGTATTAGGGGTAGCGACCCAATTACCCGAGCAAATTCTGCCGCTGATTATTTGCTAAAAGGAAAAACCTCTGCTAAATATGTAGAATGGTATAACACTGAATATGCACAAGCCAGCACTTATATTGAAAGTCAAATAAAACGTACCTTGCAAGATCCAATGGTTTATGTAGAAATTGCAGATGAAGTTCCTGGTTGGGTATCTTTTTACAACAAGGTAAAAACCCTACAAAAAATGTATCCAGCAGGAATTGTTACAAAAAGTGCTTCAGTTCAATTTGTATATCTTGATTATACAAACTTACAACTTATTGCTTCAGAAAAAGCTAGTGAGGCTTATTTTGCAAAAGCAAAGGAAATAATTGATGGAGGAAAAAATCCTACAGATAAAATAGAGGCTGTTTCTTTACTGGAAAAAGCTAAAACATATTCTTCAAAACTTGACAAAGAAATTAATCCTTTAGGTGCTGATATTGCCTACGAAGCTGCAGAAGTTTTAGCAAAATCAGAGGCTATAAACCAGATGAATGAAGCAAAAGAGTTATTTTCTGCAGCTAATCGATTTATCCCCTCTTATTTAGATAGTAACGATAAAATTAGAACTTTAAGTAAACGAATTTCTGATTGGTATATAGCCGATGGAAATACGCTGTTAAAACAAGAAACCTGGACTGCATTCAGACAAGCTAAACAACAATACTTGTTAGCAAACGAAGCCCTTTCAGGCTCTGCAACAAAAGAGTTAGCAAATGTGAATGACTTACTTACTATCTCTTTAGCCATTGTTCATAAAGAAAGCAATGGTTCATATAAAGATGCAAATAATGTTACCAGTGCAATTAACAAAGAAATAAGTAAAAATACCTCTGGACCAGAAACAGTAGCTATCAGCTATATACATATTGCCAGTCAGGTTGCCTTATTATCTACTGATTTTAGTGCCTATGATTTGATTTTAATTCCAGGGGACAATTATGGTGCTGTTCGTGAAACCTTTGGTCCTGTAGAAACAAACACTGAAAATGTCAGTACCACAATAAATGGAACTGTGTACAAAGGTATTATTACCGTACAGACACAAGAAGTAACGGTGTATTATCAAAATAACTATACTTTGTATGACAATAGAAACCGCCTTCGAGTTCCTATTACAAACTTTGAATGGCAAAATAGCAAAACAAGCAAAGTATTTACACAACGATTATATGAGGGAACTGTAGAGGCAAAACCAGCTGATTTTACAAAAGGTGAGCTTTACAGAAGTGGATCTGCTACAAGTAGTTTTAGTGGCTTTTCTCAAGGGTCATATCCATATGCAATAATAACCCAATTAGGAGGAACACTGAACTCTTATGGAAAAGAGATTTGCAATATTATTACAAATCTCTCTTACAAATAAGTTACTCTGCTTCTTGTTCAGCTAAAATAATTTTTACCGGTTTATAGTCTTGTGCTTGACACAAGTCTATAATCTGGGGTGTAAGCAAAAGCTTATATAATTTTTTTGCTACTACCAATCCATTTCCTTCTGGTTCATTAACAGCAAACTCAAAACGGGTATTTCCATTATCTGGAGAGCCTCCTAAGTTTAACAGTTCTAAACGTAAGGGTTTGTATAAATCTTTTAAGTGATGTACGCAAAATTTCAGACCAGTCTTTTTTTCAGTTAGCTCAAATTCAGTAAAACCATAGGGATTGTGTAATTTCAAGCGCATTGTAACCCAATGTGGCAATTTTTTATCCTGAGATTTTATACGACCTG
>CALNCH010000116.1 GCA_937875245.1 uncultured Spirochaetaceae bacterium | reverse complement strand
AAAGATATATTCTGTTGCACCTGTTACTGGTTTCCATGAAAAAGTTAGGGTTTGGTTGTTTCGTAAATAATCAGAATCAAATACTTGTTTTTTAGTTGGAGAAACTAGTACAGGACCCTTTAAAGGTGGAAGAGATTCTTTTCGCACAGGAGGTATTACTTCTACTGGTAATTTGTTTCTGACAGTAAAACTAAAATATGAAATTTGACTGTAGAGAGCAGTTGAGAAATCGGTTTCATTTGAAAAAGCCTGTATGGTTCCTTCTACTACCAAAGAATCTTCTGTTGCAGGTAAAAGAGTGGTTATTGAAGTATTTTTTACATTTGTAAATGAATATTTTTTATTGTCAGCTGTCAAGGATACATTGTAATAATCAGCAGTTGGAATTTCTTTCCAGCTTATTGTGATAGGAGTTGTATCACTGATAATTATTGTGGAATCAGGAACAGGAGAGAGTAATTCTGGGCCTTCATTAGGAGACAGAATAGTTACTTGTCTGGAATCTGAAAATATTTCTTGGTAACCATCGTATCCACTTATTCGCCAATACCAGTTTCCTGGCGAAAGTGTCATGTTGGTAAGAGTATTTTCTGATACCGGGGTATTTATTTCTAAGGGGGAGAAATCAGGGGCAGAGGAGGTTTGAAAATGCATTTCTGACATGGTGCCTGTAGTTTTCCAGGCGAAAAGTATTTTATTGGTATAAGCAGATAAGGCAGAATAATTATTAGGTGGATATAGAGTTTTAAGTTCTCCATCTGCTCCTTGGATTATAGAAAACCTTCTAGGAGGTGATAAGGGAGAGGTATTAGTTTCAAAGTCTGTTTGGTAAAGGCTCCAATACCAGTCTCCCTCTGGTAAGGTTTCTAAATCTATTGGTAATGCATAAAAGTTTTCACTGGTAACCTTTTCTATAATAGGATTTTCCATATTATTGTTATCTGCAATTAAGAGGGTATAGTAGGAAGCATCTGGTTGTACTTTCCAAGAAAAAGTTGCAATTGTGGGTTCTCTTTGTTTGGTACCGTACCTAAAAAGTGTGTCTTCGATAGGGAATGTGGGAACCGGGGCTTCTAAATCACTTATTTTTGTAATAACAAAGTGAGTTACCTCCGATGGTTCTGCAAAACCTGTATTATTTATTGTGTAATAAGGAGTTACTCTCCAATACCAATTCCCTTCTCCTAAATCCGCTGTTGAGCCAGAGTTATTTGCAACCCGCTGTTTAATTATGGGCTTACTCATTTCAGGATTATCTGCAATTTCTAGTTCATAGGCAGATGCATAATTGTTTCCATCCCATAAGAATCGAATGACTGGTTCTTTGTTTCGGTAGGAATATGCAACGCCGGAAGAGGGTACAATTGGAACAGGGGGAGGACAAGACAAAAGGGTGAGTTTACTGGATTCTAAAACGGTAGTTGCAGTGTCTTCCGGTGTTTTTTTTGATACAAAACGCCAGTAATAAGACCCAGTTTCTAATTGTACTTCTGCTGAAAATTCTCTGGTTTCTGTACTCCACAAAATAGTATTAAAACTTTTATCTTGGGCAATTTCTAAAATCACTGTATCAGTTTCTAAGGCTGGAGTTTTTTTCCAAGAAAATAAAACAGGAATGGAGTTTTTAGTATAATTTAAGATTCTATCATTAGATAAGGGGGACAAAACGGTTATAGGCTTTTCTATAACCTGACCACTTGTGGTTAATTCCAAGGCCTTTCCAGCTTGGGCAGTAAAAACGTCCCCCTTGCTTCCGGTAACTTGGGCAGTCCCTGTTTTAACTTGAACTGCAAGGGCTTGTTCAGTGTTTTTTGCACTTAATACAGATCCTGAATCAATATCAACACGAGTTCCTTGGTCTGAGGTAAAAGATAATCCTTTTTTACTGTTTTCAGTGGTAATGGTAATATTACTGCTAGAACCAGACATAGAAACTTCTGCTCCGGTTTCATTGTAAAAAACTTGAACCATAGTATTTTCATACATATCAATAATATTGCCATCAGAAAAATAGATAGTAGCCTCTGATAGTGGTGCAGTGCGTAAGATATCACCATTATAGATTGGGGCATTTTGTTGGACACGATCCCAAATTACCCGATCCATAAATTTTCTTTGAGCAGAACGTTGTTTGAAGGTAATGACTGCTATGGGTTCTTCGTTTTGCTTTGTTTGTGCCGCATACAAGTCTCTTATAAAAAAGACTAAACTTGCTACTGCTACACCGAGACAGAGAAAAACGATTATGCCATCACTGACCTTGAATCTGGTACTTTTTCTCTTCCGCATCTAGGTTTACTTCTCCCATATCAGGTTCACTTATTCCCACTCGAAGCCGTACTTCTTTTAATGTTTTAGGTCCTTCTTTTCCGGCTCCAGGAATATCAATAACATTCAGCATATTTATAACTGCAAACATTTTTACCGGTTTTTCTTTGCCTTTAACGGTAACAGAAGGCATTTCTTCTGCAATAATGAATTCTTTTACCAATTCATAGGTATTTTCAGTAACTAAAATATCTGTTCCTAAT
>CALNCH010000115.1 GCA_937875245.1 uncultured Spirochaetaceae bacterium | reverse complement strand
AACAGCTTTTTCACGAATAAGAGGTGCAAATTCACCAACACCTGCGGTAAATACGATAGCATCTATAGGACCAATAGCAGCTAAATAAGCGCCAAAATATTTTCGAAGTCTGTAACATTCCATTTCAAGTGCTAACTGTGCTTTTTCGTCACCTTCTTCTGCTGCTTTGGTAACATCACGGCGATCAGTATATTTTCCAGTAATACCTAATAAACCACATTTCTTATTTAATGCAGTATCCATTTCTGCAGCAGACATTCCGGTTTTTCTCATAATATAAAATGGAAGAGCTGGGTCCATATCTCCACTTCGAGTTCCCATTACAAGACCTTCTAAAGGAGTAATACCCATAGTAGTGTCAAAACATTTACCATTTTTTACAGCACACATAGAAGCACCGTTTCCAATATGAGCAATAATTACATTTGTCTCAGAAGGCTTTTTATTTAAAATAGCACTGGCACGTTTTGCAGTGTATACAAATGATGTTCCATGGAATCCATAACGGCGAGCAGCATATTTTTCGTACCATTCATGAGGAATAGCATACATAAATGAAGTTGCAGGCATAGTTTGGTGCCATGCAGTATCCATAACAGCACAATGTGGTACATCAGGTAATACTTTTTGAGCAGCTTCAATACCCATAATATTTGCAGGATTGTGCAAAGGACCTAAATCCTGAACTGAACGGAAAGTGTCTAAAACTTCTGGAGTAACAATAACAGACTTAGTAAACTTGTCACCACCATGAAGAACACGATGTCCTACAGCTTTAATAACATTCATGTCAGTAATAACACCAACATTGGGGTCGGTAATAGTAGAAATAATTAATTCAATAGCTTCTTTGTGAGTAGGGCAAGGCTGTTCTTTTACGAATTCATCTTTTCCTTTTGCTCCATGAGTAATAACAGAACCTTTCTGAGTTACACGCTCAACAACACCGCTGGCTAGAACATCTTTATTATCCCAGTCATACACTTGATACTTGGCAGAAGAACTACCACAATTTAAAGTCAAAATAACCATAAAATCAGAACCTTCTAAAAAAAATAAAATTATGTTTCATTATATCGAAAAAAAAGCCGACCCACAAGGGGCCGGCTTTTACACTTTGTCTTTATGTACTAAGTAAAATGTTTTTAATTAGTATTTAATCTGAAGTGTGAATGGAACACCAATTGATGTTGCACCATCTTTTACAGTTGTAATTGCAACACCTGAAGAAATTGTTGCATTCTTTTCTACTGTGTAAGTAAAGTTTGGAGTAATTACTAACTTGTTGTATGTTTTTTCTGTTGCTGTTTGAGTATCTTTACCCATGTAGTTTTCTACAGAAAGTTTTGCAGTAACTTTGTCGTTTGCTTTGTATGCAGCACCAACACCATTGTAGAATGCGTACCATTTTTTACCAAAAGAGAAGTTGTTATGGTTTGATACAGTTAAAGCATCTGCTTTGAACTGAAGACGTAATTCAGCAGCACTTATGTTAGCATCTTTTTTGATTAATCCAGAATAACCTACTACGATACCTACGTTTTCAATAGCAGTAATATCTGCATATGCACCTAAAATTGTAGAAGAAGAAGCTGAATCTGCACCACCGTTATAGTTTGCAGTTACTGTTACGTTTGCTAAGCCATCAAAGGAACCGAATACACGACCACCGATATTAAAATCGTCTTTTGCAGATGCAACTGGTTGTAACTGAAGAGTAAATGGGCCAACATAGAAATCTACTACAGCATTTGTTAATTTATCTGCTTCTGCAAGTTTTGCAGTGTTATAACCTTGTGAATAACCATATTTATATGTATCAAGAGCACCAGTTAAACGATTAGCGTTTCTTGATGTGAAAGAACCTAATGTAAGTTTTGAAACATCACCAAGTTTTACCCAACCATATAAATCACCAGGAGCTACCAATAAAGCTGTCTTTTTTGTCACTGTCAGTTTAGTTTTGGCAATCTCAGTTGCGTTAACGGTAAGCTTAGAGTCACTAACATATTCTTGAGAGATAACTTTCATCTGGAAAGTTGCTCCTGCTACACCTGTATCAACAGAAAAAGTCATTTTGCTGTCAGTTAAAGCGTTTGCACCAAAATAAGTTGCGGCATCCATATCTTCTACATCAGCAACACTGAATAAAGATGTATCAACTTCTACTTGAGCTGCAGTTTTTACTTCAGCAACTGCTACTGATCCTACTAAAGCCAATGCTAATAAAGCACTTACGATTTTTTTCATGAAAAAATCCTCCTTGTTTTTGTAAGGACTATTTATCCTATGAAAAACATAGTAATACGACTTTTAAAAAACCCGGTTGGACATTTAAGACCTTTAACATAAAACTGTTATAAAATAATCTTAATTAAATCTTAATAGATTAAGGCTTGGTATAGTTCGGAATAGTCCAAATTTTCAAAGCCTTTATTCAATATCAAGATAGGGTATTTCATACTTGTAATCATACTTTTTTTGAGATATCATATGTGTATGAAACAAGTATTGATTATCGATGCACCTCCCCTATTCAGAGAGTTTCTAAAAGAAAAATTAATTACCGAAAACGTCACTGTTGAAATCGCAAATGGTAAAAGAGACGCCTTTACTAAGATGGTATCATTATTACCCGATTTAGTGGTAATCGATGCACCAGATCGCTTTGTAGATTTAACTGAGTTTTTGGAAAAAAAACGTAACGATCCAAATGCTGTTTCTATACCGGTTATTGTTACCGGCCCTATATTAACTCGAGAAGAAATTGCAAAACTCCCCTACTATAATGTAGTAAAATATTTTAACAAACCTATTAAATTTGACATTTTCTTTGAATCTATTGGTCGAATAATCAAAATTCCTTTATCTATCGATACCACTCCCTGTATTTTGGAAACTCACTTAAATAACAATATTATTTTTATTGAAATAGCCCAGGGATTAAACCGAGAAAAATTAGCCTTACTAAAATACAAAATCACCGAAATTATCGAAAATAATAAACTTTCTAATCCTAAAGTTATTTTAATGATAACAGACTTATCTCTTAGTTTTGTGGATGGAGCTAATCTGGAATTATTATTAGATAATGTTATTGCGGATAGTCGAGTTCAACGAAAAAATGTAAAAGTTTTGTCCCTGGATTCCTTTACTAAAGCCTTAGTTGAGGGGCATTTACAATATAAAGGTATTGAAGTTGTAGAAAACCTAACCAATGTATTATCGGCTTTGGTGGCACCAGATAATGCAGATGTAACCGATACTATTACAGACCGAATTTTAGCTTCTACAGGAGATGCCAGCGAAGGTTCTGTTGAAATGCGTTTTTATTCAGAAAGTGGTGTTCTAGACGATTCAGAGGAAAAAGATTCCAAAAAAATAAAAGTTGCAATAGTAGACGACGATGCTGTTATTCGTAGCTTATTACAGACGGCCTTTGGTTCTATTAATGCAGAATGTGAATTATTTGATTCTGGGGCAGAGTTTTTAGTTGCCACTAATCGAAAAAAATACGATCTTATTATTCTTGATATTTTTATGCCTGGAATTTCTGGTTTTGATATTCTGATAAATTTACACAACAAAAAATATCTTACTCCTGTTATTGTATATTCAAATGCAACTCAAAGAGAAGCTGTAATACAAGCCCTTAGTCTTGGAGCAAAAAGTTATTTAATAAAACCTTTGAAACCTGAGGCTATTTTACAAAAAGCAGTTGAAGTTTTACAATCTAAATTCTAGAGGTTTCTGTGGACAGCCTGCAAGCAAAGGACAATTTAGAAGATACCAGCAAGTTTTTTGCTAATACTGTTCACGAAATAAGAACACCGGTTCAAACTATTTTAGGAACACTGGATCTCCTTGCCGAAACTAACTTGGACAAAGAGCAAAAAGAGTATGTTCACCAACTGCAATTTGGAGCAGACGTTCTTCTTCATTTAGCCAACGACATTTTAGATTTTTCAAAAATTCAATCTGGTCATTTACAAATCGAACATATTCCTTTTAATAGTATTAATACTGTTGAACAAGTAACGGATTTAATTTGTTTTGAAGCCCATAACAAAGGATTGGAAGTAGTTACTGATATCGACTACTCTATTCCTCCCATGATTATGGGAGACCCTGTCAGATTACAACAAGTATTGCTTAATTTGCTGAAAAATGCAGTTAAATTTACCAGCAAAGGCTACCTTCGCCTAAAAGTTGCACAACGAAAAAATGCTTCTGTTTTACTATTTGAAATAGCAGATTCTGGAATAGGTATTTCAGAAGAAGCCAAAAAGCATCTTTTTTCTGATTACTATCAAGCCTCTTCTTCTACTTCCAGAAAATATGGGGGTACTGGTTTAGGATTATCCATTGCTAAGAATTTAGTTTCATTAATGGGTGGAAAAATCGGGGTGGAAAACAATCCTTCAGGGGGAGCTATTTTCTGGTTTACCATTCCCCTTGTTCCGGATCTCGAATCTCTTTCAGTACCAGAGGAATTCCCTCAACTTTCAGAAAACACTTCTATTTTGATTGTAGACGATCAAATAATATCCCTTCGTAGTTTAAAATCAAAATTAATTCTCTTAGGGGCAAAAAATGTTGAGATGGTAACATCAGGAAAAATGGCTTTACAAAAAATGAGAGAAGCGGCTACTGCAAAAAAACCTTATACCCTAGCCCTTATTGATATGATAATGCCTGTTATGGACGGATGGAGACTGTCTGCAGAAATAAACGCTGATAAATCAATTAACGAAACAAAATTGTATTTAATGATTCCAGAAGGACAAATGGGTGGTGAAGCAAAAATGAAAATGCTTGACTGGTTCAATGGATATTTATATAAACCTATAAAATACAAAAACTTAGCAGAAGTTTTAGCAGAACCTCAAGACACACCTTTAGACTTAGAAGTAATACAAATTGATAGAGAGCCCGTAGAATTTAATACTATGTCAAACATTTCTATCTTAGTTGCAGAAGATCATCCTATTAATAGAAAGATTCTCACCACTTTTTTATTGCAAAATAACAGTACCGTATATACGGCAGAAAATGGAGAAGAAGCGGTTAAAACCTGTCTGAAACATCCAGAAATTAGTCTTATTTTTATGGACATACAAATGCCAATTATGTCCGGAGTACAAGCGACTGCAGAAATAAGAAGGGCTGGTTATAGAGGAATTATTATTGCTTGTACTGCAAATACAAATCAAGAAGATTTTGAATTATATTTAAAAAATGGAATGAACGATGTTTTGGTAAAACCCTTTAAAAAAAATAACGTTTGGGAGTTATTAAAAAAATGGGCCCCGGTATTATCCTATGAGGATACGCCACCTTCTTCCACAAACTCAAAGGAAGTTAAAACAAAAAAAGATAAAATTCTGGAAGCTGCAGGAATTGAAACTCAAGGGATATGGGATATTGAGGATTTTTTTGATACCGTAAATAAAGATAAAGCTTTGGCAAAGCAATTAATGTACCAATATATAGAACAAACAAAGGGCTTTCTTTTTTCTGGAAGAGAGTCTATTCAGTTGAAAAATTTTCAGAATCTATCACGAATTGGCCACACTTTAAAAGGAAGTTCTGCGGCTTTATCAATTACCGAACTGACAAAAATTGCAGAACTCTTAGAACAGGCGGCAAATAAAGAGAATGAAAAAGATTGTTTAGACTATCTAAACAACTTTTCTGTCACTTTTACTAAATTTATTCAGATGGGAGAATATATTGATGCTTTATAAGACTAACTATCACACTCATACCACTTTTTGTGATGGTAAAAACAGTCCAGAAGAATATATAACAAAA
>CALNCH010000114.1 GCA_937875245.1 uncultured Spirochaetaceae bacterium | reverse complement strand
TGCATTCGTAAATCTTTAAAAGCTTGAATTCCATCTCGTAAGCGGGCTGCTTTTTCGTACTTGAATTCCTTGGCGGCTTCTTTCATTGCCTCCTCCAGCTTTTTTAAGGTTTCTTCTGGTTTTCCTTCAAGCATTGATGCTATTTCGCCGATAAAAGAGTTGTAGTTCTCTGTTGATATTTTTCCACAACAGGGAGCAGAACAGCGATTTATATGGTAATACATGCAGGGACTTGTTCTTTTTATTAACTTTTTGCATTGGCGAAGTGGATACAGAGAATAGAGGATTTCCATAAAAGTGTTTAAAGCTCCTGCATTGGGAAAAGGGCCAAAATATTGGGAACCGTCTTGAAGAATACGTCGAGTTTTAATGACCCGAGGAAATTTTTCATTGGTAATGCGAACAACTGGATATGATTTATCATCTTTTAAATCGATATTGTATCTGGGACTATGTTGCTTTATTAATGTGTTCTCTAATATGAGAGCTTCGTATTCATTTGATGTTGTTATGTATTCGATGGAAAAAGCTCGTGAAATTAATATCCGAGTTTTTATATCTTTTTGACCTGAAAAATAGGAGGATAAACGATTTTTCAGACTTTTTGCCTTGCCGACGTAGAGAATGGTGCCTTCATCATCTCTCCAAAGGTAAACTCCGCTGGATTGAGGAGCTTGCAGTGCGGTGTCATGTAATTTTTGGCGAACTGAAATATCTGTTTTCATAATAAACTATGTGTAAAAAACTCATACTCTTTTTTGTTATATTTTGTCTACTACTTTTTGAATCAAATCTTCTTTTATGTCAAGAAAAAGAAATGATTCTTGGTGGAAATGAAGGATGGGGAACCTTTTCTGTGGTTAACCATGTGGCGTTAGGACCTGGAAGATTTGGTAATAAGGCCCTGTATATTGCCCATAATATGGTTGAGAAAGACTTTAACACAGATTTACTTATTAATTTTGAGAATAAGGTTATGAGCGACGTTGTAGGTAATTATAAAACAACTTCTGATAAAATGAATGTGGTTGAAGAATCTTTTATGGGGTCTTACAGTGGACTTAGTCGAGGTCAAACGGGGTTACGGTTGCGAGGTTCTACCGAATCTATTTTTGGAAAATCTGGTGTTATCGGTTCTTTTTCTATTTCTTTTTGGCTAAATCCTAATATTGCGGAAAATGGAGAAACTGTTTTTTCTTGGAGTTCTTCTAGAAACAGGGACAACGATTCCATGTATCAGATGATACAAGCAGCGTTTTTTAATAACCGATTAGAATGGAGTTTTACTAATGTGTTTTTTAATCTATTGGCAGTAGATGATGAGAGTCAATCTTCTGAAAGCCAAATAGTACTAAAAAGTAACAGTTTGGTTATTCCATTTAAATGGGCTTATCATACAATAACCTTTGATGAAGAAACTGGTTTAATGGAATACCGTATCGACGGAAAAGTAGAAGATATGAGGTATATAACTTCAAGTGGTAGGGGATGGGGAACCGTTTTTTCTGGAATGCTGGGTGTCCCTGCAGACATTGAAATTTGTCCTAATTTTATGGGGAAAATCGATGATTTTGCAATTTCTCGTTCTCCTATAGTCTCAGAATTTTCTAGAAATCGATATATAAAAGAAGGTGGACGTGTTGAAAGTCAACCTTTAGGACCGTATCGAAGTGGAACTATTATAGATAAGGTATTGGTGGATGCAACTATCCCTTCACAAACCGATGTCCAAGTTTTTATTAGAGGCAGCGATAACTATTTTGAATGGACAAATAATACTCAGGAGTGGATTCCTGTAAAAAATGGTGTACCATCTAAAGAGGTTGCAGGAGAATGGTTTCAAGTAGCAGTAGATATGTATACTGATGGATTAGCCTCTGTTTCTCCCTATGTATCAGAAATTAAATTAGTGGCTTTGGAAAAAAATCCTCCTATGCCACCATTTAAACTGTATACACAAAGTGGTAATGGATATATAGATATTTCATGGGTTGCATCTGCTTCTAGTAATGCAGATGGATATTATTTGTATTATGGGACAGCTCCAGGTGAGTATTTGGGTCAGATTTCCATTGAAGGGGCTTCTCCCATTGATGTAAAAAACAAGCTTAGTTATAGACTCACAGGTCTAAAAAATGGGCAGATATATTATGTGGCAGTCTCTGCATATGATGAAGGTACTATGAGAATAGAAGGTGGACTTTCTTCAGAAGTACACGAGAGACCCCTCTTACAAAGGTAGTAAGATTTAGTAAAAGGATAGATAAATGAGTGGACAAACAGATTTACTTCTTTCACGTGCTCAAGCCGCTGTTTTGGCAAGAGATTTCTCATTAGCCGCCCGATTGTACAGGTTAATTTTAAAAGAAGAGCCTGATAATTTGAAAGTCATGTCTGAATTGGCATCAACCTATGTTCGGGCAAATGAAGATGAAAAGGCTTTAATGACATATTCTGCCATTATCCGTAAAGACCCCAGAAATTTTGATGCTTTAAATAGTTTGGGTGGAATTTATCGACGATTAGGAAAATATACAGAATCCATAGACGTACTTAAAACTGCATTATCCATTGGTGGAAACGAGAATCTTATTTTTTATAATATGGGACATACCTACAAACTAATGGGAAACTATGCAGAGGCCGCCGATTGTTTTATTTCTGTTGTTGAAGAAAATCCCAATGATGTATTAGCCTACAATCACTTAGGTTCAATACAGGCTTTACAAGGTCATCATGAAAAAGCTTTGCTCAGTTATGCTCGTGCTTTACAATTAGATCCTAATCATCCAATCTTGCATTATAATTCTGCTGCCAGTTATGAAGCACTAGGAAAATATCAAGAAGCAAAGACTGCTTACGAAGCTGCTTTACGTAGCAAGCCAGGTTGGGCAGAAGCTATGAATGGCTATGCATCTTTACTGGTTAAAATGAAAAAAATCGATGACGCTCAAGAAGTATTGGAAAAGGCAGTTGTTTTTAATCCAGAGGACACTGCGGTTCACACAGCCCTTGGAACTATTTATTACACAAAAGGCTTATATGATAAGGCAGAAAACACTTTTTCTTCTGTTTTAGGAAAAGAGGAAGATAACCTTCCTGCAATGAAAGGCCTTGAAGAAGTGTATGAAAAACTGGGAAGGTTCCCAAAAGCAGCAGAATTGTTAGCTCATATGGAAAAAAATAGTAGTTCAGATCATGAGTTTCTTCTTCATTATGCTGAAGTACTAATGGAAATTAATAAGCTCTATGAAGCAGGAATTCGTATTAAAAAAGTACGGGATGAAGATCCGGTAAATACAAATGCTCTGAATGCCCTTGCACAATATTTTGTGCGTAAAGGACAAAAGGGTAAAGCTCGAGGATGTTATAAACGAATAAGTGACATTGATCCAACCAATATTACCTACCTCCGAGATGTAGGAAAAGTTCTTTCTAAGATAGGAGATTTTGCTGATGCAGAAGAACACCTAAAACTGTATATCAAAAAACGACCAGAGGATATCTTGGCATGGACAGCCTTAGCATCAAATTATGAAGCTTCAGGAATGTATCCGGAAGCCATAGAATCCTATGAAAAAACCCTTGATATAGAACCTCGAAATCCTGCAATTTTAGAGTCTTTAGCACGAATTGCTCAGAAATTGCCAAATGATTCAGAATCTTTAAAAGCTATTTCTGACATAGTTGGTAAAAATAGCCCAGAGAAATCTTTGGAAGCTTTGGAACAAGATATAAAGTTTAGAGAAGAAACATTCTCCAATGTGGCAGAAATGCCAGAAGGTTTTGGTTCAGATGTATCTATAGATGATGACGCTGAAATTGTTCCTGAATTGGATTTAGGATCTGACATAGAAGATGCTGAAGAATTAGATTTTGATAATTTACTACAACTGGATATTAAGACAGAAGATGAAGATGATATTTTCAAGGATGATTTTGATCCCTTAATCTTGGAAATGGCAGAAGAAAAAAAAGAAGAAGAAGATGATGATATTAGCTTAAATTCATTGTTACAAGATGATTCTCCCCTTGATTATCAACCTTCTCAAGAAAAAGAAGACTATTTTGATCCATTTGCGGGGCAAAATGCCAAAAAATATGATCCAATTGAAGAACAGGAGTATATGGGAATTGATGGTTATTCTTTTGAAGATGATGATTTGGAAGAAGAGAAGAGAGAGATTGCATCTTCTATTGCACCAGAACAGGGGCAGCCCCTTCCTCAAAATCCACCTCCTGTTCCGCCTCAGCCATCCCCTTTACCTCCTGAACCAGAGCCCTTACCAGAACCAGAGGCTCCTGTAATGCCACCTCCTCTCCCCCCTAAGCCAAAACCAGAGCCAGAGCCAGAGCTTCCGGTGGATACTCCTTTTGAGCCATTACCAAAATTAGAGCCTGATCCGGTTTTTGATCAGCCTGACCCAATTGAAGATATATTGCCCACCGAAGATCCGATTGATGATTTATTAGATACTGATTTAGAAGAAGATTTGGATCTGTCAGAAATTTTAGAAAATCCTGAAGAATGGAAAGATTCTGAAGAGATAGACGATTCTGAAAATCTGGAAGAAGGGGAAAGCTCAGAAGAACCTTCTTTTGATGACATTTTCGGTATTGGAGATTCAGAGGAAGAAACAAAGGAAGAAGACGAAGAAAATAATTTGTTGGAGCAAGATTTAGAACTTGAACCAGAGGCAGAACTTGAGCCAGATTTAGAAATGGTACCAGATTTAGAACTTGAGTCAGATGCAGAACTTGAGACAGAGAATTCAGAAAATAAGACCTTAGAATTTGAACCAGAAGTAATGCAAAAGGTAAAAAAAATAGTAAGTGATGTGTTATCTCGATTCCCTGTTACTCCATTTTCCAGTACAGCAGAAATGTTTTCTAGTTTACGAGATTTATGTACTTATTTACCTGCTGGTAAAAAAGAGGAGTTTTTAATAAGTTTGGATAGACTTCGGTTAGACTATGTAATTGATCGATTGCAAGGAAGACCAGGGTTATTAGCTGCGGCCCAAGCGCTTAGAACCAACGGAATTGTATCTCCAAAACAGCCTAGTAATGAAGACCAAGAAAAAGCTTTGTCTAACACACTAGGCTATATGAGGGAATTAGCAAAAAATCTACCGGATAATTTCCAAGCGGAAGCTTTGGAAAAGAAGATAGACACAATTATACAAGAATTATAAGCGGATAATGCGGGAGTGAGTTAATATCTCATTCCCGTTTTCTGTTATTAAGACATCGTTCTCCAGTCTGCATCCCCCAATTTCTGGGTCATATAAACCAGGCTCTAAAGTAACTACCATACCAGGCATAAATACTATTTTTTCATCGCTACGACTTCGAATTGTGGGAAACTCGTGGGCTTCAAGTCCATATCCATGTCCTAAACTGTGAGGCATAGTTCGTTTAGCTTTAGAAAAAATTTCATCTGCTTTGGCTGCTGCGGTTTTAATACTTACTCCTTTTACATAAGAAGGTAAGGCAGCATCATAAGCTTTTTCTACTAATTCCAATTGTTTTTCTTGTGCTTCTGTAAGAGGACCTTTTGCCACCGTTAAGGTTACATCACTGGTATAGCCTTGATAGACAACCCCAAAGTCTAAAATTGAAAGACCTTGTGCAGGCCACTCTCCAGCGGTGTAGGGAGGAAAACAGTGAATTCCAAAACTTCTGGCAGGACCTGCTGCTAAAGTCTCAAATCCAGTTCCTTCACACCCAGCTTTTCGACATTCTTTTTCAATCAAAAGGGCAACGTCAGCTTCTGTTTGAATTGTTTCTTCTCGAACTCCTGTTTCTATCATATCAATTAAGGTATCAGTAATGGCAGCGGCCTTTTTAATACAATCAATTTCGTAGCTGTCTTTTATGGAACGCATTCCGTCTATAAAATCGTCAAGACCTTCTTCCCTGCACACCACATTGTATCCTACCATTTCGTCAACAAAGTGTAGAAAAAGAGGATAGGGTATAGAAGAAGGAATTTCTACTCGAGAGCCTTCTGGTACTTTTAATTGTTTTAATAACCCAGAAACAGCACGAACAACTTGTCTCTCAAAAGTTGTGTAAGGTACAATTTTATCTACATATGCCATTTTTGCAGCCATAATTTCGTCCCAAGGACAAAGTACACAACTACCATCAACTGCTAAAATAAAAATTGCATCTCCTGGGTGTCCAGTAAAATAGCGAACCGCTGGAGTTCTACGTTCTTCTACGTCTTGTAAAACAATAGCACCAATTCC
>CALNCH010000113.1 GCA_937875245.1 uncultured Spirochaetaceae bacterium | reverse complement strand
CTACCTTACTTGGTTATTCTTTTGTACGTTCAACGTTAGATAATCTAGGCTTTGATTATATTGTTTTCGATGATCATCATTTTAAAACTGACTTACAATTCAAAGATGCAATACCTATGTTGGAATTACTAAGGGATACAGCAAAAAATCAGAAGCTTTCTTTTGGCGTTAAACTAACCAATACATTCCCTGTTGATGTAAAAGAAGAGCAACTTCCATCAGAAGAAATGTATATGAGTGGTCGTTCATTAGCACCCTTAACCTTAGCATTAGCAAGCCGATTAAGTACCCACTTTAAAGGAGCATTACCCATTAGTTATTCTGGTGGAGCAGATTTTAACAATATCCAAGAAATTTTTTCTTCAGGTATTTGGCCTATCACTATGGCTACTACCATGCTAAAACCTGGTGGATACCAGAGAATGACCCAAATTGCAGAATTACTGGAAAAAGAAAAATACACTCCTTTTTCAGGAGTAGACGTAGATAAAATAGAGAAACTTGGAATAAAAGCAAGAGAGGGATATTCACTAAAAGGAGAGGCAATTTATAAAAAATCACTAAAACCTCTTCCATCTCGTAAGTTACAAAGAAAAGTTCCTTTATTTGATTGTTATGTTGCTTCTTGTTTTGAAGGTTGTCCTATTCATCAAGATATCCCTGCCTACCTTCGTTTGATAGGCGAAGAAAAATACGAAAAAGCACTACAAGTTATTACTGATAAAAATCCCCTCCCCTTTATTACAGGTACCATATGTGCTCACCCCTGTATGAGTAAATGTACCCGTTCTTTTTACGATAGCTCTATTTATATTCGGGAACAAAAGCTGTTAGCAGCTCAAAAAGCTTTTCCAACTATTTTAGCAAAAGCAAAAAAACAACATACTCCAGTTGTTTCAAATAAAAAAGTTGGAATAGTAGGTGGTGGTCCCGCTGGCCTCAGTGCCGCTTTTTTCCTTTCTAGAGAAGGGGTTCCTGTAACCCTTTTTGAAAAACATAACACTCTGGGAGGTATTGTTTCTCAAGTTATCCCAGACTTTCGCATTTCGGCCCAAAGTATCGAAAATGATATTGCTTTAGCAAAAGCATATGGGGCAGAATTTGTAACAAACACAGAAATCACTTCAATTAATGACCTTTTTAAAAAAGGATTTACCCATGTTATTTTAGCTATAGGAGCATGGGAATGTCAAAAAATGGATATTGAAGGCACAACTACAGTAGATGCACTTACTTTTTTGAAAGAATACAAAGAAGAGAATTCTGAGATCTTAGGGAAAAAATATGGAAAACCCTTAGTGGTTATAGGTGGTGGGAACACCGCTATGGATACCGCTCGAGCTGCAAAACGCTTGCCTGGAGTTGAAAAAGTGCAATTAGTATATCGGCGAACAAAGCGATATATGCCTGCTGATGAAGAGGAATTATTATTAGCGGAAAAAGAAGGTATCGAGTTTTACCAATTGTTAAATCCATTACGTTATAACAAGAATACTTCTGAATTAGTATGCCAAGTAATGGCATTAGGAAACCCAGATAGTTCTGGTCGTCGTAGTCCACTACCAACTGGCGCCACTCAGTCCATAAAAGCAGATACAATAATTACTGCCACTGGTTCTGGTATATCTACAGCTTTTTATGAAAAGAATGGAATAGAAATAGATACCAAAGGACTTCCCCTTTTATCAGAATCTGGTGAAACCTCTGTAAAAAATG
>CALNCH010000112.1 GCA_937875245.1 uncultured Spirochaetaceae bacterium | reverse complement strand
CGTTTCTATTGATTCACTTTTGTTAGAAGGCAATCTTTTTCTCGCTCCTGTAGCAGGCTATTCAGATCGTGCTTTTCGGTCAGTCTGCTATCAAGGAGGAGCAAATTTTGCTTACACAGAAATGATTTCTTCAGAAGCTTTATACCGAAGTTCTGAGAAAACCCATCAATTGATGTTGCGTGCCCCAAATGAAAAACAATATGGAGTTCAAATTTTTGGTGGAGACCCACTCATAATGGGGGAAGCCGCAAAAATTGTAGTTAACCAAGTACATCCAGAATTAATTGACATTAACGCCGGATGTCCTGTTCCAAAAATAATTAAAACAGGAGCAGGTTCTGCACTGACAAGAGACCCAGAACGATTATATGCGGTTACAAAAAGTGTTGTTACTTCCGTTGCAGAAGTAGATAGCAAAATTCCAGTAACAGTAAAAATTCGTTCTGGTTGGGATGATAAAACCATTACCTGGAAAGAAGCAGCCTGTGCAGCCCTTGAAGCAGGTGCCAAAGCCATAACTTTACACCCAAGAACACGAGCCCAAGGATACGAAGGGAAAGCTGACTGGCAAAAATTAGCCGATTTAGTATCCCTAGTTTCCAGCAAAAATAAAAATATACCTGTTTTTGGCTCAGGGGATATTTTTTCTCCAGAAGATGCAAAACAGATGTTGGAACAAACACAATGCCAAGGTGTAATGTTTGCTCGGGGAGCCATGGGAAATCCTTTTATTTTTCGGCAAACAAAAGAATTATTAATACACAATACCTTTATGGAAATCCCTATTTCAGAACGACTAGAAATAGGGTTGCAAGAACTGGATTTACTTATCGGGGACAAAGGAGAGCAAGTTGCTTGCCGTGAAATGAGAAAACGCTTTTGTGGTTATTCAAAAGGAATTTCTGGTGGTGCTCAAATTCGCCTGCAAATAGTTGCAGCGGAAACGAGAGAAGATTATTTGAAATTGGTACTTCCTTATTTTCAAAACAGAGAATTCAAATTACAATAATTCTATGACTTCAAACTTCTTACTAAAATTATTTGATTTCTTTATTACCACTTTTCTTAAATCAAACCCTGAAATCAAGAAAAAACAGCTACTTAGAAAACTTGAAAATGACGTAAAAAATTTTCAACCGGCTATATACAAATCTGGACATATTCTTCCAAATGTTGCAGAAGCCTTTCACCTACTATATATTCACACTGAACAGTTACAAAAAGTTTTAATCCCTTTTCTAACCGATGACAATCCCAGACAAAAAGAAAAAATATATGAAGAACTTATCTCCTCAGGTTTTGATGGAGAAAAGAAAGCTATTTTTGACTGTATACAATATGACTATAGAAAAAAAAGACTTTATGAAGCAAAAAATATTTCTAAAGAAATTGAACTACAAAGAAAAAGTTTTGAGCTTTTTCTTAAAGAATTACAAAGTCCTACTTTTTCTGCCATACACAAAATAATTAATAACCTTCAGTATTTAGTAGATTTATGTAATTACAATTTTATTTCAGTTATACACCAATTTGATTCTGACTATACTCCTACTTCAGAAAATAATCAGTTTGAACCAATACCTATCACAAACTTAGAAACAACTTTTTTGGATCTATATTACATTACTGCCAATTTAGAAATTACAGGGGCTACCGCAAGAGCTATTCTAGCAATCAACAAAATATTCACAGAGGAAGAACCCTCGGAAGATTTAGAAGAAGACATTGTCATGCATTTGAAAAAAATAGCAACAATTACTCATAAAATTTTATCTCCCTGTGTTTTAAGAAAATTGATACAGATTTCAAAAGGCGATGTCACATATGAACCTGAAGTAGTAACAATAAAAGAAAATCCCATAGAAATTTACAGTGAAAAAGTTAAGCTTCAATTTGAAGCTGATGAAGAACGAATTAAAACTGAAATTCAAGATGAAAAATTACAGAAAGAAATTACAGAACTCTTTGGCTCCCGTAAATTATTTCCACTAAAAGGTTATAATATCGAAAATAATACTTATTTACAAAGCTCCACTTCTAAATCATTTATGTGGGTTACTCCCATGGAAATAATTAAAACATTTTTTAATGTTTATTTTTCAACAGAAATAGAAAGTCTAGTAAACGATGTTGTGGTAGAAGGTTTTTTTAATCGACCTGAGTTTAAGTCAAACTTTTCTTCTACCTTTTATGCCTGTAGTGAGGCTCCCAATGTCCTCTCAGAATTTGAACTTTCCTTTGGAAAAGGTGGAAAAAATGATTTTGGATTACTTCAAAGCTATATCAAAGATAGTGCAAAAGACCCAGAATTTGGTAAAACCGTTGTCACCCTTATTAATTCTATAAACACTCAGGCAAAAGATTTTATTCAAACTCAAGTTGGTTATTTTTCTGTGCTGTATACTAATCTATTTATACTGCTAGAAGATGTACGAAAACCTATCCCAGATGAGATTTCAAACATTAAAATACTCTTTGGTTCACCACGAAATAAAGATAAAGCTGATTTTCTTGAGAAAAATATAGATTCTTGGAAATCCTTCCTTGAAGTTATGAAGAATTATGCTATAATCGGAGATATTCCTAAATATAGAGAAAAATAAAAATGTCAACAAAAAATTCTAAAGAAATCATAGCCGAATACGAAAAAAAACTCTACGATTTGAGACAGTTACTAGAAATATCCATGAGTTTATGTTCTGTATTAGACTTTTCCACTCTAACCGAATCAATCTTATATATATGCATGTGTCAAATGCGAGTTCTCGGGGCAGGTATTTTTATCAGCAAAAATATGGATAACAATACTTTCACCTTGGATAATACTTTTAATGGATTAGAACCCAGAGAAGATGTTACCTATTCAATATTAAAAGACAGTCCTATTGCAATTCTTTTAGAAGAAAAACATTGCCCCCTAACCCTTACGGAAATTAAAGATTCTCTACCAGAATCAGTTAATCTCACCGCTCTTGAAACATTACATCCTTCTCTTATTGTTCCCCTCATTCATAGGAATAAAGTAAATGGAATTCTTATCATGGGAGAACGTATAGATCTTGGAGAAGGAACCAGTTATAGCGATTATGAC
>CALNCH010000111.1 GCA_937875245.1 uncultured Spirochaetaceae bacterium | reverse complement strand
CAAAAACGATACAAAAAGATAATTTTATTTTCACTGAACATAACCGAAAAAAGAATTATATAATATCTGAAGGAGAACCTGTTCCTTTTTTAATTCAACTGGGAGTTATGACTTCTCAAGGAAAAATTGTCGCCGCCAAATATGATAAATTTCGTCAGATAAATCGATTTTTAGAATATGTAGAAGATGTATTAGCAGAACTACTAGTAGAAAACAAAGGCTCAAAAGAAAATCCTTTAAAAATTGTTGATTTTGGTTGTGGTAAATCGTATTTAACCTTTGCGTTGTATCATTATGTAACAAATATTAAAGGCTTAGAAGCTTCTATCACAGGGTTGGATTTGAAAAAAGAAGTTATATTGATGTGTGGCTCTTTAGCAAAGAATTTTGGCTATACTGGTTTACATTTTTCCACAGGAGATATTGAATCTTATCGTGAAAATGCCTTAAAAAACAAAGAAGATCCCCCAGATTTAGTAATTACCCTTCATGCTTGTGATACTGCCACAGATTATGCATTAGCATATGCGGTAGAACAAAAAGCAAAGGTAATTTTGTCTGTCCCTTGTTGCCAGCATGAAGTAAATGGAAAACTAGGAAAAACCTGCAATGACAATGCTTTGTCCCCTTTGCTTTCATACGGTATTGTTAAAGAACGATTTGCAGCCTTAGCTACCGACGTAATGAGAGCTGAATTGCTAGAAAGCAAAGGTTATGATGTTCAAATTCTGGAATTTATTGACATGTCTCATACCCCAAAAAATTTGCTTATTCGAGGAATTTATCAGGGAAAAGTACAAGAAAAAAGCAGTGGATACTTAGACCTTTGCCAAGCATTAGGAACTCATAATACACTTTTCAATTTGCTAGAAAATACTATTGAATAGCATCTAAAAGGGCTTGATACACACCCTTGAAAGGAAAAACCATCTGATTTGCTTCACTATTGGTGGTTACCCGAGCTAGCAAACCTTTTTTTACACTTTTTGGTTCCAATATTTTTTTTAACTCATGAATTGCCAAATTTGCTACCAAAAAAGCTCCCTCTGGTCGTAAATGGGTATCATCATTTTTCCCTGATGGATAATTATCATACAATCCAGAACCAAAAGTCATATAAAATCGACGGGTTTCATCATCTCGATTCATTGCAAGATCTTGAGCTAAGTGAACATAACTATCACTGAAATTTTCATCTACGTCGGGACCCGTAATAGAGATTCCTGCACTCATAACAGGCTTGGTAAGAGCGTTCAAATCAACAAAAGGAATTTGCTGTTCTTGAGCAACTTCTATCATGGCTTGTGGATACATACCATGATCTGGTCCAAATCGGCGAACAATGGGAGTGAACAAAACAGGGTAAGCATTTTTTGTTCTAATAGCATTTATCATGTAGATAAGATTTTCTTGATAAGAGCCAAAGGGATCTGTATGTCGGTCAACATCAGCTTTTTCATCATTGTGTCCAAACTGAATAAATACATAATCCCCTTCCTCAAGTTTTTTTAACACTTCTTCAAAGCGTTGTTCTCCTAAAAAACTCTTGGTACTTCGACCATTCTTTGCAAAATTGCATACCTGAACCCCTTCATGGAAAAACAAGGGTAACATTTGTGCCCATCCAGTTTGGGGCCAAGTCTTAGCATCGTTGTATTGCATGGTGGAATCACCTAAACAAAAAATCCTCATACATTAGTTTTACTCTACTGTTACGCTTTTGGCAAGGTTACGAGGCTTATCTGGGTCATTTCCTCTTTGTACAGAACAATAATATGCAAAAAGTTGAGCTGGAATGACAGAAAGTAAGGGACTTAGATCATCTATAACAGGTGGAATAACAAAAGTTTCATCTACAATATCAGAAAAAACTCCTGTTTCATCTTGGGTAATAACTAAGGTAGAAGCCCCTCGGGAAGATACTTCTCGAATATTGGATGCTATTTTTTCATAAAGTGCTTTTTGGGTTGCGACTGCTACAACCAAAGTGGAAGTATCAATAAGAGCAATTGGTCCATGTTTTAATTCCCCTGCGGCAAAAGCTTCGGAGTGAGTATAACTAATCTCTTTAAGTTTTAAAGCACTTTCTAAGCTTATAGCATAATCAAATAATCGTCCCATGAAAAACACTTTGTTTTTATTAAACTGTCGAGAAGCAAATTTTTGGATGGTCTCTTTTGAATCTACAATTTGTTTCGCTTTTTCTGGAATTTGATGTAATTCCTTTAATACTAAATCAATTTCTGAAGAAGACATAGTACCTTTCATTTCAGCAACTTTTAGGGCTATTAAATAAAGACAGAGAATCTGAGTAGTAAAGGCTTTTGTTGATGCCACCGCAATCTCTGGCCCCGCACGAGTATACAGAACCTGATGAGCTTCCCTAGATAAACTAGAGCCCACTGCATTAGTAATTGCCAGGATAGTAGATCCCTTGGCTTTAGCTAATCGAACCGCAGCCAGAGTATCTGCCGTTTCTCCAGATTGGCTAACTACAATAAAGGCATCATTATTGCATCGAATAGGATTTCGATAACGATATTCTGAGGCTACATCAGCCTCTATTGGAATTCCAGTAAATTTTTCAAAAATATATTTTCCTACAACACAAGCATGATATGCTGTTCCACAGGCTGTAAGAACAACCCGTTCAACCTTTTTCCAAGAATCATCTAAGGTTAATTCATTCCAAATTTTTAAGGTATCTGCTAAGGCTTTTGGCTGTTCTTGAATTTCCTTCATCATGAAGTGAGCAAAACCGCCTTTTTCGGCAGATTCAATATCCCAATCTACATGAGAAGGGGATCGAATAATTTTTTCCCCTTGTTCAGTAAATAAATCAACATGATCTCGATATAAAACAGCTATTTCTCTATCATTTAAATAATGAACGTCTCGAGTATGCTCTAACAAGGCAGGTACATCAGAAGCAATATAATTTGCATGAGCTCCCAAACCAACCACTAAGGGACTATCTTTTCGTACTGCAATAAAACGATCTGGATAATCTACACATAAAACACCTAATGCATAAGATCCTTCAAGACGGGATAAAGTCTGTAAAACAGCTTGAAAA
>CALNCH010000110.1 GCA_937875245.1 uncultured Spirochaetaceae bacterium | reverse complement strand
ATACCACTACCGATTTTGCTTCTTCATCCTATGTTATAGATCAGTCTTATATTCAAAGAGGTTTGGCCCGCAACGAAGATGAGTTTTATACACTTACAGGAAAAGAATTATCGTTGATATGGCATGCACCCTATTATAGAACTAGCAAAATCATTACTACTGCTTCTGCAAATGCAGGGTATACTTTGATTGAGCCAACTATTAAACCCTTAGATACCCTATCTATAGAAACTGCCGCAAAGAGTGGTACCATTTATCTTTCTTCTGGAAAGATGGTAGAAGCAATTACTGCAGCGTTAAAACCTGGCTCCGTTATCCCTGTTTCAACCGGAATAAATCTGGGTACAAGAACGGATTATTTATATGAAGATTTAGATCTGCTTCTAAGTGCAATTTTAGAAGCAGGTTATGAAATAGTACCAGTTACCGAACTGTATCGCTGGAAATAAATTTAGCTATCAGCTTATCCAGCAATCTTTTTGGTTTAGAGGCTGTATCTACCGTTCTATCGGCTATAAGAGGAATTGTATCAACTTCAATATCGCCATAGGTGTAGATTACTTCACCTATGGAATCTCCTGCAAAAACTGGTGCTACAATATAGGGATCGATCTTAACTGTTTTAATAAGCTCTTCATCTGGAATATTCGGCACAGTAACCTTATTAAACCGAGCTTCTTCCCCAAGTAAACTATTTTTCTGACCTTGCAGTACTATGGTTGGAACCTCAATTTTTTGGGTATTATCCACTGTTTTAAACTGGGAAAAGCCATAATCTAAAATAGTTTCTGCATCTAATTGACGATAGGTATTGCCTTCTTTGCTTCCTTGCCCCGGTCCTCCCATGGTAATTGAAAGCAAGCAGGTTCCTTCTTTTTCTGCAGTAAGAGATAAATTATATCCCGATTCATAAATAAAACCTGTTTTAAGACCTGTTACTTCTGGAACAACTCCTAATAATTTATTGGTATTATATTGAGTAATAGCTTGAGAATCTCCTTGTCCTTTGTGCCAGCTTGCAAGGTTTTCTTCTCTGGGATAAATCAATACTGTTTGAGAATGAAAATCAGTTAAACTTTCTGGATAGCGAGTAACGTAAGTTTTAGCAAAAAGAGCAAATTCACGGGGAGTTGTCAGGTTATTTTCGTCATAACCAGAAGGTTCCACAAAGTGAGTGTGTTCTAAACCTAAGAGTTTCATTTCCTCATTCATTCTTTCTACAAAAGTATCTACACTCCCAGAAATATAATGAGCTACTGCAACTGCGGCGTCGTTTCCTGATGCAATAGCTAACCCCAATAGCAATTCTCTTAGAGTTACCCTTTGACCCTCTGCTAAAAACATCAAGGAAGAATTAGGTGGAGCATTAATAGCCCAAGATTCTCTAGGTAAGGGGACTACATCATCCAAAGAAACCCGGCCTGTAGCAATTTCCTGAAAGACTACATACATAACAACTAATTTCATCATAGAAGCAGGTGGAATTATATCATCTGCGTTTTTTTCAAAAAGAATAGTTCCCGTTGCAGTGTCAAGTAAAATAGCAGACTGAGCATAAATGTATAAATCTTCATAATGGGGAATGGCGTTTTTCCAGTACAGAGTTTGTAATGGTTCTGTACCCCACTTTTCTTCAAGAATAGATTGTAATTCCTGGTTTTCAGTTAGGCTTAGTGGAACAGGATTAGGTTTTGTAATGTTGAGATAATATACAAAAATTGACAAACAACAAATAAGTATAAAGGCTAATACAGATGATAGGGATATCCAAAGTATCTTTTTTTTCTTTGTCATGAAGTAACTCCTAGAGGTAAATTACAGTTGGGAATTTCGATTTTGCAGATAACAATCTGCTAAGGTTATCCATGTCATTGCTTCAATAACAGGAATAATGCGGGGACACAAACAGATATCGTGTCTTCCTTCTATTTGAATAGTAACATTTTCTTTATGGGTGTTTATAGTTTTTTGTGGTAGATAAATACTGGGTACAGGTTTAATTCCAACT
>CALNCH010000109.1 GCA_937875245.1 uncultured Spirochaetaceae bacterium | reverse complement strand
AGTCATTGTAGATTTAGGCGAAATAAGGGATGACCATACTCCGGGCTGGCTATTGTGCCCTAGGCTTATCTGAGCTGATTTAAGTGGTTTTACTACTATTCCCCAGGATTTTGAAGACCAATAACTAGCACTAACTATTTCTTTTTTCAGATTTATACCCCAAGAAATATCTTTTTCTTGAGAAGATAGATAAAAAGAATTAAAAAGAAAAAAGGAAACTAACAGGTTTTTAAAATAAAAAGAAGGTATGTGTTTCATACCTTCTTAAGTGTATCTTTGCTTTGTTTTTTTAGAGATTATTTCACTTTTTGTGAAGAATTAGTTACATAAGATTCTGTTCCTGCAAAAGTATCAATGAGTCTAATACGGGTATTCCAATATTCTGCTTCACTTTTTGTTGTATAAGGACCTACTCTTACCCGGTAATAGGTTGTGCCTTTTGTATCACTGTAGGTAAATATTTCTGATGAAATTTTTTCTGCCCCTAATTGTTTTCGAGCTTCTTCTGCATTTCGAATATTTGTAAAAGAGGCTGCTTGTACCCAATATGTTTCTTTTGGTTGCGTTGGAATAGTTGTTGTATTTTTTACTGTTGTTTTACTTGTAGTTTTTGTGCTACTCGTATCTTTAACAGTCGTTTTTGGAGTAACAGTGGTATTGTTAGTAGTAGTTTTTTGTGTAGGAGCTACGGTAACTGTAGGAGCAGATTCTCCTTCTTTTGCTTCAGAGGTAGTTTTTAATGTAGTCACACCCGTTTTATCTGATGATTGTGTTAAATCGATGGTGGTACTTTCTGAAGAGTACACTGTTGTATTTTTACTTATCACCGTTAACTCTTCAATTTCTAAAGGGGCTGTTCCAGGATTTTTTTCAGCCTTGGTTTCTACTGTCGTGTCTGGAGTAAGAGTATCTGTAACTGTAGTTTGAGTTGGTTGAACTTTTAACCAAGTGTCTGAATCATATTGACCTGCAGTAAGGGTTGGAGCTTTAGGTCGGACTGGAGTATAGAGAATAAGGGCAGCACCCACTACGACAAGAAGAAAAACACCTACCGCTGCAACTATCCAAAATATTCGTTTCTGTTCCATAATATACTTATCCTTTACTTCCCAAATAAAACTGAAAGATTTCTTCTATCTGGACTTGTAATTTTTCAGGATTCCCTGAATTGTCTACTTTGTATATATCGACATTTAATTTTTTATATTTAGAAAAGATTTTGCGTTGAGCTAAAAATCGTTTTATTATTTCTTTTCGTGGTAGATTATCTCGAGATCTAACCCTTTTGTAGCGAATTACTAAGGGAGCAGTAACGAATATAATAAAATCACATCGAGAAATTAGGGTAGATTTGTATAATACGGTAGCGTTTAAAACAGCTGGTGAAGGGTAGTTTTCTTGTATAAATTCTTCCATGAGTAAATCTACAGCGGGATGCACAAATGACTCTTGTTTTGCCAAATTGGTTTTATTAGCAAAAACAAGTTTTCCAAGCCCTCTGCGGTCAATTGTCCCATCTGCTTTTAGGATGGAAATACCCTCTTTTTCAGCCAAGGGAAGAAAGTATTCTAAAATTCTGGGTTTAACTTTTTCTATGGCTTGATGAACTAATGTATCAGCATCCACAACACTACAACCAAGACTGGACAGTATATCTCCTGCTCTGTTTTTGCCTGCTGCAATTGGCCCTGTAAGCCCAATAATCAATTGTTTTTGAGCTTCTTCCATTAATGGAATTCTCCCCAACTTTTACCGTATTCAACAGAGACTCGTAAGGGTACTTTTAATGAAATAATACCTTCCATTTCTTCTTTCATTAATTGTGCTACTTGTTCTCCCTGATTTTCATCGCACTCAACAATCAATTCATCGTGAACTTGCAACAGTAATTTTGCACTAGGAAATTTTTCTTTCAAAGCTTTATGAACAGCTATCATAGCCATTTTTACAATATCAGCGGCAGAACCTTGAATAGGGGTATTAACAGCCATTCGCTGGGCACCGGCTTGTATGGTCTTATTGCTATTATTTATTGCCTCAATTGTTCTTCGTCTACCCAAAATAGTTTCTACATATCCCTTTTCTTCACATTCGGCCACTGTTTCTGAAATAAAACGAGTAATTCCCTGATAAGTGGCAAAGTATGAATCTATAAAACTTTTTGCAGTGCCCATAGGAATCCCCAGTTCTTTTGATAATCTGAAGGCGCTCATACCATACATTACTCCAAAGTTAATGGTTTTTGCAGTTCTACGCTGTTCTGGGGTAACTTTATCTGTGTCTACATTAAAAATAAGAGCCGCAGTGGCTTTGTGAACGTCCACTCCTTGAATAAAGGCATTGCACAAGGCGGGGTCTTCAGATAAATGAGCAAGTACCACCAATTCAATCTGGGAATAGTCTGCAGAAAGGAAAACACAGCCATCCTTCGGAACAAAAGCGGAGCGGATTCGTCTTCCCTCTTCAGTTCGAGCCGGAATATTCTGCAGGTTAGGATCGGCCGAGGAGAGACGCCCGGTCGCAGTCACCGCCTGGTGATAGGAAGTATGCACGCGCCCGGTTTTGGCATTGATCATCAGCGGCAGCTT
>CALNCH010000108.1 GCA_937875245.1 uncultured Spirochaetaceae bacterium | reverse complement strand
GATTTACTCATGTATGGCATGGGAGAGCGTTCTATTTTAGAAATTGCAGAACGATTGGCAGAGGGAGAATCTGCTTCTCAAATTCGGGGAGTAAGAGGAACTTGTTGGAGAACAGGAAAAGAAAGTGAATTACCGAAAACTTGCAGTACTGGAACTGGAAAATTTACAAATCCTGTTTATTTACCCAGTTATGAAGAAATTTCAAAGCCAACCCCTGAAGGAAAATCACTATTTGCTAAATCTTATCAAATTCAAGAAGAAAACACTGATGCTCTGTCAGGCCGGATTTTAATCGAACAACACGACAGTCGTTATGTAGTTCAAGAACCTCCTTCATATCCTCTCAGTACCGAAGAATTTGATGCTGTAATGGATATGCCTTTTACTCGCACCTATCACCCCATCTATGATACGCCTGCAAGCAATGGTAAAGTGGGAATACCTGCTCTTGAAGAAGTACAATTTTCTGTAACTAGTTGCAGAGGATGTTTTGGAGCTTGCTCATTTTGTGCTATTACTTTTCACCAAGGAAGGCGAATACAATCCCGAAGTCATGAATCCTTAGAAAAAGAAACTATTACTTTAACCAAATTACCCGGATTTAAAGGGTATATCCATGACGTAGGTGGCCCTACTGCAAACTTTCGATCCGATGCTTGTGAAAAACAAAAAAAAGCTGGTGCTTGTACTGATCGACAATGTTTGGGTACAGATCCCTGCCCAAATTTAAAAGTTGATCATAAAGATTATGTGTGTTTATTAAGAAAACTCCGACAAGTCCCCGGGGTAAAAAAAGTATTTATTCGTAGTGGTATTCGCTTTGATTATTTACTTTTAGATCCCGATAAAACTTTTTTTAGAGAATTGTGCCAATATCATATATCAGGACAATTAAAAGTAGCACCAGAACATGTAAGCGATTCAGTTTTGCACCTTATGAGGAAAAGTACCCACAAAGTTTATGAAGAATTTGCAGAAGAATACGCAAAAATTAACAAAGAACTTAATATGAAACAATATCTAGTGCCTTATTATATTGCAGGCCATCCGGGTGCTACAATTCAAGACGCTATAGAAGTTGCACTGTATTTGAAAAAAACAGGGTTTGTACCAGATCAAGTCCAAGATTTTTATCCAACACCGGGAAGTTTAGCAACTTGTATGTATTATACGGAACTAGATCCTCGGGATATGAAGCCAATTCACGTAGCAAGTGGTGGTCATGAAAGACGATTGCAAAGAGCATTATTGCAGTTTAATAAACGTGAAAATAGGGCCCTCGTGAAAGAAGCATTAATACAAGCAGGGAGAGAAGATTTAATTCCCCATCTTATATAAAAATCCCTTGTCAATTACTGTTTTTTTATGTATCTTTGAGAAAAGCGCACCCCTTAGCGTCTTAAGTGGTGGTTTTTTGTGCATCCTGCACAACCGCTAACGCGGAGTTTTTATAGGAGGGTCGGTTTTTTGTACCTCCCTGTACAAAAAATCTTCAAAAGTTTGCTTCGCAAACTTATATTTTGTGCATCCCTGCACAACCGCTAACGCGGAGTTTTTATAGGAGTAATTATGAAAATTACAAAGGACAAAGTTGTATCCATTGAGTATACACTAAAAGATGCAGACGGCACCGTATTAGATACTTCTGAAGGTGTTGGTCCATTAGAATACCTGCACGGCCATGGAAATTTAATTCCAGGGTTGGAAAAAGAATTAGAAGGCAAAACAGCCGGAGATTCTCTTACTGTTACCGTTGAACCAGCAGATGGTTATGGTGAATACAACGAAGAAATGGTTGTTGAAGTACCAAAGGCACAGTTTGAAGCAGGAACAGAAATTGAAGTTGGTATGCAGTTTGAAGCAGCAAGTTCAGCTGGAAACCAGATTGTTACTATTGTAAAAGTAACTGATGATAAGGTTACTATTGATGCAAACCACGAATTAGCTGGTGAAACATTATATTTTGATGTAAAAATCAATGAAGTACGTGATGCTAGTGCAGACGAACTTGCAAACGGTCTTGATGACGGATGCGGTTGTGGCTGTGGTGGAAGTTGTGGTGATGACTGCGGCGGTGGTTGCGGTGATAATGACTGTGGCGGAAGTTGCGGTTGCCACTAAGAAAATAAGAGCGGTTGGCTATAAAAGGCTTACCGCTTTTTTTATCCCTTCTGCATTTTCCAGAGGATTATGCTCCCCTACAAAAATTGTAACATCAGCAATTTGAGCATATGAATTACAGCGCTTTTCATAGTAATTATGAAAAAGAGTTTTTAGCATTTCTGGGCTAGTTGGCTTTTCTCGGCTTAACCAAGCAGGTAATGAAGATAATTCATATCCACACTTTTCTTCAGAAGAGCTTTTAGCTTCATTTAAAATACGCTCTAAGGCGATTTCTTCGGATATTTGTAAATATACAAAAATATATTCTTCTTTTAAAATAGTAACAGCGTCGGTATTTTCACAAATTCCCCCACCCGTTGCAATAACTAAACCCTGTGGAAATTTTCCATTGATATCGTCTGTAACAATAGACTGAGAAGCCTTTGTTTCATAATCTATAAAAGCCTTTGAACCTTTTTCCAGATACAACTTGCGACAAGAAAAACCAGATAACTTTTCAATCACTGCATCAATATCAATAAACTTTGATTGTAAAATATTTGCAAGAGCTTTTCCTATAGTCGATTTTCCACAATGCTTAAAGCCTATCAGTACCACACCCTTTGATTTCTTTGACATCTTATATCCTTTTTATTGCACACAGAGATTGTTTCGTATATTATGATTTCATGGAACTATATATTACCATGGGTATTTGCTTTATACCTCTTATTGTAGCAATCTCAGTATCCTTAGTAAAGGTAACCGGTTTTACAAAGCGACTTGCCCTTGTTTCCTCTCTTTTAGGCTTAGCAGCTATAATTCCTATTGGGTTTTTACAATTTTTTATCTTGGAACTTCCCATTTTTAACACAGGAACTATTTCAGCCCTTTTAGTTACCACTATCATTTTTAATGGATTGATCGAAGAATTTATTAAAATGCTGTTACTCTTATTTTTACCCGCAAAGAAAATGAATTTTAAAGCATTTTTAGCTTGTGCTATTATTTCAGGACTTGCTTTAGGATGCTTTGAAGCAATTATTTATGTAATTACAGGCACTCCCCATATTGAAGTCAGATTATTTACCGCAGTAATAATGCATGCCGCATGTGCTGGATTATCAGGCCTCTATGTTTGGACTTACAAAAATACAAAAAGCCAGCTATCTGCCTTTATTACCGCAGTTTTATTACACGGTATCTACAATTTTTTTGCAGGATTTTCCGGAAATTTTTGGCTTTTTTCAATTGTAGCCATTTTATTTGCCATTGTTCGTTGCAGAGTTGACTACCACGCAATAGATGAAAATCTTAACAAATAATTGCATTTTTTACCATTTCATACGAAATAAATACCCCATTCTATTGACACCTTTACAAATGAATGGTATATTAATGAAACATTACGACGCAGGGTAGAGCAGTTGGCAGCTCGTCGGGCTCATAACCCGGAGGCCGTTGGTTCAAGTCCAACCCCTGCTATAATTCTTAAAAGTCCTCTTTTAGAGGACTTTGTTATTTTAAACTAGTTGAGTAGGACTTGAACATGAGGTGTCGCCGAGCAAGTGCGAGGAAGAGCAGCCATGGACGGCTACGGCAGACACCGAGGGTGGCCTGTAATCGAGCAGCACGAGGCTGCGAGATGGAAGGCAAGTCCAACCCCTGCTAAAGAAAAAAGCAGTTATCTGAATAAGATGGCTGCTTTTTTTTAAACCGAGCTAAGTCGCTGATGAGTTTTTTTCATGACCAGAAAGCCTTTTAGACAATAAAATAAACTTAGAAGGGGCAATAAGAGGGCTTCAAAATCTCTTGCAATATTTCCCGTATTACTTTATATTTGTACTAATATGAGTACTCAAAGTACCGAAAATAGCACAAAATTAAAGTTTCTCATGAATAATCTTCCCCGAGGGGCCGTAATAACAGCGAAGGAATTATTTGATATTGGAATTTCTCGTGAATTACAGCGAAGATATGTGGATTCGGGTTGGCTAAATAGAGTTGGAACCGGCGCATATAGACTTTTAGACAATGAAATAAACTTAGACGGGGCAATAAGAGGGCTTCAAAATGGCTTGCAATTAAGCATCCATGTCGGAGGCTACACAGCCTTAGCAGAAAAACATGGCAAGGCACATACAATCCTGAGGAATCAAAAAAGTGAACTTTTTGGCTATCGAGGAGAAAAAGTTCCACAATGGTTTATCTTTTTATTTGGAGCAGATTCTATTATAAAGCTAACTTCTTTTTTGCCTGAGGAACTTGGTTTAATAAGCATTGACTCTGGTGATTTTACGATTAAAATATCATCTGTAGAGCGAGCTATGCTTGAACTTTTGTATATAAGCCCTTCGATTCACACGTTAAAAGATGCATATCAAGTCATGGAATTTATTACGGTAGCAAAACCTAATTTAGTTCAAACTCTTTTGGAAGCATGTACGTCTATAAAAGTAAAAAGACTTTTTCTTTTAATGGCAGAGCAAGCTGGCCACACTTGGCTTAAAAGCTTAGATCTTTCTAAGATAAATCTTGGCTCCGGTGTGCGAGAAGTAGAAAAAGGCGGTTCTCTTAATAATAAGTACAATCTAGTGATTGGGGATTTATCGTAAGCGATGCAAGAAAAATATGTAAAACAAGTAGCATTGGTTATAGAAACAATTCCTCATGTACAAAATGAAAAGTGCTTTGCTTTAAAAGGAGGAACAGCGATTAATCTTTTTTATCGAGATATGCCAAGACTCTCTGTAGACATTGATGTAACCTATCTACCTATTGAAGACCGTAAAATATCGTATTCAAATATTAACAATTCTTTGAATCGTATTTTGCACTCTCTTATTAAAGCAAACATACACGCTACTATTCAAGGACAGGGTGATGAAAAAAAGATAATTGCTACTAAAGATGGTGTATCCATAAAGATAGAACCAAATTACACTATTCGAGGTACTGTTTTTAATCCAACGGTACTAAGCATTTGTAAAAAAGCAGAAATAGAATTTGGTTATGTAGAAATGCAGGTAATATCCTATCCTGAATTATACGGTGGAAAAATGTGTGCTGCACTAGATAGACAGCATCCGCGAGATTTATTTGATATTAAATACTTACTTGATTCAAAGGACAAAAAAGAAAATTTGATTTTAGGATTTATAGCAATGCTATTATCACATAACCGTCCGGTCAACGAACTTTTGAATCCTATTATTAAAGATCAACAAGAGGTCTTTGAAAAAGAATTTAAAGGTATGACTAATGAAGCATTTTCGTATGACGACCATATTTCTACAATGCATAATCTTTTAGACTTTGTGCATTCTGGTTTGTTAGAATATAAAACATTTTTGCTGGATTTTTTTGAGATAAAAGAAACCGTAGCACCATTTTCAAATTTGTATAAACTTCCTGCAATTTTATGGAAACAAAAAAATCTTGAATACCTTAAGAAAACTAATCCTCAAAAGTTTACCGAACAGGTAATCGAATTAGAAAAAATATTTGATAAAAAATGATATGCACCCATATCATGTGTTCAGAATTATGGGAACATATCTGAATAAGGTAATTTCCTTTTTTTTTAAAAACCGATTGACAAGATTTTTTCCAAGTTGTATAAAATAAATATCAAACGACAAAGAAGCCGCTAGGATAACTCCTGGTGGCTTTTTCTTTAAAAGAATGCAAAGAGGCACTTTCTTAATAGAGGTGTCTCTTTTTTTTTTGTGAGAAAGGAGAAAATGCAAATGACAGACAAAGTAACAGCAATTTTTGGAGAAAATGTTTTCAACGAAAGCGTTATGCAAGCAAGACTTCCAAAAGAAATTTTCAAACGTCTAATGAAAACAATTGACGAAGGTGAAAGATTGGATCCCTCAGTTGCAACTGTTGTTGCTAAAGCAATGAATGAATGGGCTATTGAAAAGGGTGCAACTCATTTTACCCATTGGTTTCAGCCACTCACAGGAATCACAGCAGAGAAACACGATTCTTTTATCACTCCTGTTGACGGTGGAAAAGTTATTATGGATTTTTCAGGAAAAGAACTTGTGCAGGGCGAACCTGATGCTTCTTCATTTCCAAACGGTGGACTTCGTGCAACATTTGAAGCACGTGGTTACACAACTTGGGATCCTACTTCTTACGCATTTATCAAAGATGGAACCTTATGTATTCCAACAGCTTTCTGCTCATATACAGGAGAAGCATTAGACAAAAAAACTCCCCTTTTGCGTTCAATGCAAACAATCAATAAACAAGCGGTCCGGGTTCTCCATTTATTCCCCGGCAACGAACATGTTACAAGTGTAAAAACAACGGTTGGTCCAGAACAGGAATATTTTCTTGTAGACAAAGAAGTATTCGACAAACGTGAAGATTTGATTTTCACTGGCCGTACTCTTTTTGGTGCAAAGTCTCCAAAAGGACAAGAACTGGAAGATCATTATTTTGGAATGATTAAACCCCGGGTACAGGCTTTTATGAAAGACTTGAATAAAGAACTTTGGAAGCTTGGAATTCTTGCAAAGACTGAACACAACGAGGTTGCTCCGGCCCAACATGAACTGGCTCCTATTTTTACAACAACTAATATTGCCTGCGACCATAACCAACTGACAATGGAAACAATGAGAAAAGTTGCCGCTAGTCACGGAATGGTCTGCCTTTTACATGAAAAACCTTTTGCAGGAGTAAACGGTTCCGGTAAGCACAACAACTGGGCACTTTCCACAAACACTGGAAAAAACCTCCTTGATCCAGGGGACACTCCTGCTCAGAATGCACAGTTTCTTCTGTTCCTTTCAGCAATCATAAAAGGGGTTGATGAGTATCAGGATTTACTTCGCATTTCTGTTGCATCTGCCGGGAACGACCACCGACTAGGAGCAAACGAAGCTCCTCCTGCTATCATTTCAATTTTCCTAGGTGATGAACTTCAGGGAATTCTGGATGCTCTCCTTGCAGGAAAACCTTACGGTCAGCATGCAAAAGAAAAGATGCAGATTGGAGTTGATGTTCTTCCTGTTTTCAACAAAGACACAACAGACAGAAACCGTACTTCTCCTTTTGCGTTTACAGGAAACAAATTCGAATTCCGTATGCTGGGTTCAAATGAAT
>CALNCH010000107.1 GCA_937875245.1 uncultured Spirochaetaceae bacterium | reverse complement strand
ATCATTTCAAAAGAACCATTGGCTCCTGGAAAAAGAGGACTTATTTTAGCTAAGGGTGACCAAATAATGAAAGGTTACTACAAGAGACCAGATTTAACCGCTCAAATTCTTGACGAAGATGGATGGTTAAACACTGGCGACTTAGGAATGCTTACTTGGGACAATGAAATAAAAATCACGGGACGAGCAAAAGATACTATCGTGTTACTTGGTGGAGAAAATGTTGAACCAACCTTTGTAGAAGGTGGTTTGAAATCCAGTGAATTTATTGAAAGTGCTGTAGTTTTAGGCCAAGACAAAAAATATTTAGCAGCCTTAATTGTTCCTGTTAAAGATATGATTGAAGCTTGGGCAAGAGAAAACGGTATTGCAAATGAATTTTATGAAGGTATTCTAGAAACTCCAGAAGTACAAAACCTTATTAGAAATGAGATTGATACTCATGTAAGTGCAGATGCTAGATTTAGAACTTGTGAACGCATCTTTAAGTTTGGACTGTTGAGCCAGAGTTTCCAAATTGGTGAAGAACTTTCTGCAAAACAAGAAATGATGCGTCACAAGATAAATCAAAAGTATAAAAAGGAAATTGACACCCTTTTTGACTAGTATGTTGTTGGTTTTGGATTTTCTAGTATAGGAGAAAGAATTCCTTCCTTCTCAACTACAAATTCAGAACCGTCTTCATAGTGAATAACAATAGTAGGATTACGTACAACGCCATCCAGATGAATTAAGCTGGGTGCGTCGTTGTCGTAGTTTTGCCCAATCGCAAAATGACAAGTATGAAAAGCTTTTTCGTCTTCCAGCATATTTCCTTCTACTTTTGCCGCTGGATTCAATCCAATTCCTAATTCACCAATATTTCTTGCATTTCTCTGGTATTCTTTACCCAGCCCCGCAGCCAGCTTTCCCTCTGCTTCTCTTTCTACCGCGGCTTTTTCCGCATCTGTTATAGACCGTAATAATTTATAAGCTTCACATTCCTTATCACTACCATCTACTTTTTTTCCGGATTTACTGGTAATAGATGTAACAAAGCCATCTACAACTTGGCACACAATAGGATCATTAATAATGATATCCCCTTCGTTTAAACTCATAGAGCCATCAAAAACAATAGTTCCTTGGCAACCACTACCTTCTGAACCAACCACAGGGCTAATAAATACTTCGCCAGCTGGAATGTTTCCTCCTGAACCGGGAAAAGTAAAGTTTCCATCGTCTAGCATCCCTTTTCGTCCTTTTACAGGAACTATAATATCAGTTCCACCAGAGGATGTTACAGTAATTGACACTGCATCATTGCATTTAGAGGCAAGTAAGCTGCATCTTTTTTGGAGCAAATCATAATCAATACAAACACTTCTTTTAAACATATCTTTGGTAATTCCAGGAGTCCAAATCGCCCTCATAGACTTTTCCCCTTCTAGGTTATAGTCAAAAATATGATCATAAGATTTTCCATCTTCTCCTAAATAAGGGTGCAAAATCCCTTCTTCGTCTTTTCCCAATTTGTTTTCTGAAATGGAAAAAAATACATCTGGTTTTGTTTTTAAAGCGGCAATTACTGCCTTATCTGCATAATCAAGTAATGTTTTTGTTTTTTGCACAATCAATACTGATTCGCCTCCCAGGGCTAAAACAGCTTCTTGTAAGCTGAGACTTATCTCCAATACTTCTGGGTTTGGGTTGGTTACAATTAATACTCTCTCTCCGGCTTTTAATCCACAAGCCTGTTCTACTACGGTTAATGCTGCATTTTTCATACCCCTATGATACACATATACAACCTGCTAGGCAATGAATTTCAAAAAATTATAAGCTATGGACATGAATAAACGGGATTTGTATACTTTTTAACGAGGTACCATGAATATAGTTCTTTTTTCAGATACAGATAGACAACCTGATGGTGATTTTTTTATACCTATAAAAGATGATCGAGGAAAGCATATTA
>CALNCH010000106.1 GCA_937875245.1 uncultured Spirochaetaceae bacterium | reverse complement strand
TCTCGATAGTTTTGGTGTACTTGCAGGTTCGGCAGCAATGACACGCACTTCTTTGCCATTCACTAGTTTGTGGCGAAGAAAAGGGAAACTTATTCCCGAAAAGTTGGAGCCTCCACCGAAACAACCGATTACGATGTCTGGATATTCGCCTGCCAAATCCATTTGTTTTTCACTTTCTTTTTCCGGATCATACTTAGAATGAAGTAAAATTCCATTATAAGAAGCAGTGGGACAAGAATTTCGTGCTAATTCTAGTTGTACATCAGGGGGAAGATAAGACTTATGTTCAACAGTTTTGCTAAAACGTATCAGTTCCTCTGCTAATTGGGGAAAACGTTGTTGAAAAAGTTTTAGATTTTTATTTAAGAGTAAGTTCAATGACCATGTTCTCCGTAACAGGGGTTCCTGGAGGTGGATTTTGAGATACAACCCAACCTTCTCCCTCAATTTTGATTACTAAATCTTTCCGAGATAATAAAGGTGTTAATAAGCGTTTGGGAGTTCCAGTAAAATCTGGGATGACAGTGGTAATTTCTATAGATTTAGAGCTTGGAATAACTATTTTACCTGAGTGGGAAACAGAAGAACTGTTAGCTCTTGCAAGTCCTAAATGGTCAATGATAATATCTGCAGCATCAGCAATAACAGGTGCTACAATTCTTCCTGCATAGGTTTCACCCTTTGCTTTTGTAATAACTATATACAAGATTATTTCTGGATTATCTACAGGGAACACTGCTACACAGTTAGAGACGAAATCAGTATCACTGTACCCGCCTTTTTCTGTATCTAACATTTGTGCCGTACCTGTTTTTACACCAATGGCTACATCTCCAATTGAAGCCCTGCTTCCAGTACCTACTTTGGCTGTAGATTCCATACAACTTAATAGGTGATCTGCCACCCAAGAATGAATAACTTGTTCTTTTGTAGCAGGTGTATGTTCATATTCAACTGTTCCATCAAAGTCTACAATTTTAGAAATAAGAGTGAGCTGAACAGGTTTTCCCTTGTTAGCTAAAGCTGTGGTAGCTTCTACCATTTGTAATGCAGAAACACTAATTTCTTGACCGATAGAGATAGTTGGTTTTGAACGTAAAGACCACAGTCTATCGCTGGTATTTTTTACAGAGCCTCTTGTTTCACTAGGCACTTCAATCCCTGTTTTTGAACCGAATCCAAAACTTCTTATGTACTCCATAAATTTATCGGCATTCATTTTATCGCTCATTTGAGCTAACGCATCGTTACAAGAATATTCTAGTGCTTGTCGTGCTGTTACCCAGCCATGTTGTCCTAAGCAGGTAATAACCGCTTTTTCCCCAGTTAACTTGCTTACAATTTCGTGACGACCGTCGCAATAAAAGGTATCTTCTTGGTTAAAAGCCCCTGCATCCAAAAAAGATGCTACAGAAAATATCTTAAATACAGAGCCTGGTTCATAGGCTAAAACTGCAGGCCTATCGATTTTTTCAGGAGTTTTTGCAGAAGGATAGGTGTTCAAGTTAGCAGATGGTAAACTAATATATGATAAAATTTCACCAGTTTTAGCTTCGGCAGCAATTAACATAAAGCTTTCGGCCTGAGTGTCCTCCATGGACTTTTGTGCAAGTTGCTCTAATTTGTATTGGAGATTTGCATCTAGGGTCATATAAATATTTTTTCCCATAGTGTTTTGAGGAGATAAAATATTTTGTTCTGTATACTCAATTCCAGATAAGCCATTTCCATCGTCTCCCAAAAAACCTATAGCTTGAGAAGCTAAAGCATTTTCTGGATACAATCGACCAACTACTTTATCAAAACGTATTCCCGGTAATTTATTAGAAACAATAACTTGTTCAATGCTTTCTTTTTCATTTTGATCAATTTTTTTCTTGAG
>CALNCH010000105.1 GCA_937875245.1 uncultured Spirochaetaceae bacterium | reverse complement strand
TCAGACCATTGCCCAAGAATTGTTAGAAAAGAATCCAGAAGATAATCTCCTTTCTTTGAAAGGTTTTCTTTCAAAAATGAAAGAGGGTATATTAGAGGTAAGTCTATATAACTCCACTTTAGAAGATTTTTTAGAAACTATTTGGGTTCCTCAAATAGTAAAACAATGCGTTGTAAAAACAGAACAAAAAATAACGGTAGATTTACAAGCCTTCGATGAAGTCGGCTTATTTTTATCTGAAAAAAAGGGAGATGAAAAAGATCCAAAACTACTGGTCATGGACGAATGTGGCCGTTTAGAATCCGACTCCGTTTTATTTCGTAAAGCAGTTTTAGATGCTATTCAAAACACTATACCTATTCTGGGTGTTATTCGAAAACTACCCTATCCTTCTTGGCTAGATCAAATTGCACAATCAGCTAATGTTACGGTTTTAGAAATTACCAGTGACAACCGGGAAGACGCATTTAATAAGATTCTCCAATATTTTAGAATTATTTATCAACTATAATTGAATATCCGTTTTTAACAAAATCAGTAGGAGATAGGGTGGTATAGTCCTTGAATATTTGATAAAACCGTTTATATTCACTAAACCCAGTCATGTCTGCTACTTCATATACTTTATATTTTTTTGTGGACAGTAATTCAACTGCCTTTTGTACTCGATATCCATTTAAAAAGTCTAAAAAAGTTTTTCCGCATTTTTGCTTAAAGACTCGGCTCAAGTAACTTGGACTAATTTGTAATTCCCCTGCAAGTTGTTCAATGCTTAAATGCTGGGTATAGGATACTTTAATTTTGTTTAAAGCATATTCTACATGCGGATTATCAATAGTACTGTTAAATACTTGGCTATAGGAAGAAATATCTGCTACTGGGGTACTACGATCATTTTCTAACGCTTGTTCAACTTTTTTTATAAGTTTTTTTAATACTTCTTCGTTTATGGGTTTTAATAAATAATCGAACACTTGCAAATGAATTGACTGCTGGGCATATTCAAAATCAGAATAGCTAGTAAGAATTACAGCAAGAAAGGAAAATCCTAATTCTATTCCTTTTTCTATCATGGTAAGCCCATCCATAATAGGCATTTTTATATTTCATATACCAAGCATCGAGTTCTTTGTATTAACTACTGTAGCTCCCATAGAAAGCCAATCGATAGTATATTGCATTCCCTTTCTAATTATATCTTCATCCTCAACTAGGACTATCCGTATCATTTAAAGCTCCTGTAACAGGTATTTTTAGAGTAACCATAGTACCACAGCCAGGCCCTGGACTTTCAATATGAACACCATATTGATATCCATATATTAACTGTATTCGCCGTTGTACATTATATAAGCCAATATGATTTGTTTTATTAATAGGCATAGATAAATAGGTATTTACTTCTCTTAATTCTTCACTGGTAAGGCCTTGTCCTTCATCAGAAACCCTTATTTCTACACAAGAATCAACAATTTTTCCTTCTAAAGAAAGGTGAATTATCCCTTTTTCATTACTACCATACTTTACTGCATTTTCCAATAAAGGTTGAATAAACAATTTGGGAACTGTAAGAGAATACATTTCTGTTGGAATATGTATTTCATAGGAAAACTTTTTTTGAAAACGAGACTTACAGATAGCCAAATAATTTTCAATATAATATAAATCTTCTTCTATTGTTACCTGAGAGATTGTATTGCTCACACTATAACGCAATATCTCGGATAAATTCACAATGGTTTTTTGGGCCGCATCTGGATCTAACTTTATCATGAACTTGGTATTTTCAAGGGTGTTATACAAAAAGTGCGGATTAAACTGCATTTCTAGTTGTTTTCGTTCATATAAAAAAAGGCGTTGAATATCTTCAAGCATTTTGTTGTAAGCATCTGCAATAGTTTTGAATTCTGCATTGTTATCAATAGATATGTGATTATTTAATATTCCGGCTTCAACATCCTTAAAAGCCGAAACTAAGGTATCAATGGTTTTCGATTTATCCCGAGCTATTTTTTTTGAACTGATAACCATACCTAAAATCAAAACAACTAAAAACAATAAAGAAATTATACAAAAAGCAAATAATCCAAATTGTAATTGTGATACATCTTGAATGGTATATACGGTTAATACACCTTCCCTTATCAAATTACGATACACAGCTTCACTTTGTACTAATTTTGTTTTATTAAAGGGAATACGATATTTCTCTTGAATTTTTCCATACTGATTTAAATAATATAAATTTGTGCTGGCAAAGGAATTACCAAATTTATTTGTAATACTATAAGGGATATTAACAAATCGTAATCTCTCCATGAGATCTTGGGCAGTAATAACAAAAATAATATAGCCTGTTATTTCATTTGTATTTGAAAGAATGCTTCGCCCTATTAATAACTCATCCAATCCGCTACTGGTATAATCTTTTGATATTTCAATCAAAATTTTATTTTCATTATGAATTAAACGTCCTAGAAAGCCCCATTCTAATTGAGATTGATAAAAGGGAATACGAAAGGTTTCTTGAGAATTTCCTTGCATAATTACGGATAAATGAGAATCCAACACCACAAAATTTGCTTTTATTTCTTGTCCAGAGATGAACTCTTTTAAATGTGAATAAGCTAAAGAAACTGCACCCTTATCTGTCAACATTTCAACTACAGGAACCGGTAAGGGATGGCGTGTTTTTTGGACATAACTGGATAGGGAATTTTCTAAGGTTTGGGAAATAGACTTATTTGTTTCTTTTAAGAGAGAAGAGGTCCCAAAAATCCAAAAAAGAATAACACTAGTAACTAAAAAGATTGTACACAAAATAGAGGGTTTTATAGCATAACTTACAAAGGCAGTTTGTATTTCTTCTCGAAAGTGAACAGGTGTTTGTTTCTTATTCATTGTCTAAAATCTTATCACAAAGAGTGGTAAAATGTTCTAACCATTCTTCTTTTACTT
>CALNCH010000104.1 GCA_937875245.1 uncultured Spirochaetaceae bacterium | reverse complement strand
CCATACCATCTGTATTTCCATCTTGTAATACATATAACTCAACAAACTCGTATTTTTTCGTTTTACTTATTTCCCCTGGTTCTGAACAAATTTCAGATAGTAACATTTTAGGAAAACGATTATTGTAGCCAATTACAGGAATAGAGAAGCTAAGGGTATTTTTGGAATCATCAGTTACGGTACCGCTAAAAACATATTTTTCACCTATTTGGGTTTCTGAGTCAAAGGTTATTTCATAAGAAAATTGATTTTGATTAACATTATCGAAGGTAGGAAGGGTTTCAACTTTTACCGGTATTGGTATTTGATTTTCTTCTCCTTCTTCCTCATATAAAAAAGTCTCTGAAAAAAATACTTCTTTGGTAAGACACATATGTAATGTACTAGAACTTTGTACTACATAAGAAAGTAACACAGGTGAACTATATTCCCCTGCTAAAAGTTGAAAGCCAGAAGGTTCAAGGCTACATGATATTGTGGAACTAACCAGTGATACGGTAATGACACAAAGTAGAATTATTATTTTGTCTTTCATGACTACTCCTATGAAGAATTCTATTCCTTACTAGGATAAGTAGTCGGCTTTTAATTTTTTTCAATTTCTACTATACTTTTTTCATGAATTTTACAATAAAAATATTACATTTATATATTGACCTTTTATTTAGTACAGAAGAATTACTTGATACTACAGAATCTCTTTACTCTTATAGTAATGGAGTATTTTCAGACAATTTATCACCTAAAAAAGATGCATATTTGCATACACCCATTTTTTTAGGAAATGTAATACAAGAAAAAGATATTCCTTTGTATTCAAAAGAGTCTGTACATAGAATTGAAAAAGGAAAATACCTTTTTTTACAAGGACTTGAATCTGAAAATAGCAATACTGATATATATGCCGAAGCGGCAGAACAATTATGGTTAGAAGCTTTATGGCAAGAATTGAAATTAGAAGAAAAGACAGTGTATATGAGAAAGCTGAAAGAAGATAGCAAGTCAGTCTTTCAGCTTTTTAGAAAGGTTATTTAATTTTTTGAGCTTCAACCATGTATCGGACAGAAGTTCCATTCTCTGTTATCATATTTTTTTGAATAACAAATAATAAGGTATTGGTACCCTCATCGCAAATAATTCTATCTATGAGATATTCAGAAACCCCTGATCGTTTAATTTCTGGATTACCAATAACTTTTTTATACAATAATTTACCATTTTCATCTTTTTTTTCCAAAGAAATAAAGAATGATGATTTTGATTTTGGGTTTTTTCCTTCATACCAAGGAATTAATCGTATTGAATAGGAAATAAGATTTCCATTACTCGCTCTCTCAAAGTCTTTAAACACTATTTCACTACCAGCTTCTTTTGCTTCTCTTTTGATATAAAGGGTGTTTTGTAAAGTTGCAGGTTTTAATTTCATTTGTGTAAAATAAGATATATTTTTTTCAAACAATTTCTGATACAGATTGGATCCGCTTTCTCCAACAGTTTTATTACTTGGAAGAGTTTTAAATACCCCTGAGTCTACGTAATCATTTTTCTCAATATCAATGGTGTAAATCTCAGCATAGCCTTCATAGGCCTTGTCAGTAATACCATATTGTGCAAAAACATAGGTAGAACCATCTTGAGAAAATCCCAAATCTACATAAGCTGCTACGTCACCTGCAAAAGCAATACATGCGGTACAAACTAATATAAAAGCAATCAGAGTTCGTTTTGTCATTCTTTCCTCTCTAAAAATCTCTATCTTACATATCGGTTTTTTTTGCAGTTGGCTTTACATAAATTTCCTATCACTGTATTCTTTCAATATGACGCTAAATACTAGAAATCATTTTATTTTTGCTTTCGCTGTTTTTTCTTCTATCATTGTAGGGCTTTTTATAATTGGCTTACTCTTTGTTTTATTTACCACTCCGTTGGACACAATACCAACAGTCCGATATGAAACGGGCATTTCCTTTAGTGAAGCTTTATTTGCAAATCATTCAATGGTTGCCTTATTAAACATATTAATCTTAATTATCTATGTACCTGTACTTTCTTTTATAATTTATTTTGGATTTGAAAAAACCCAATCTCCAGAATTATTTTATTATTTTATTTTTCTTCTAGGATGTTTAGCTAATATCTGTTGTCTACTAATTCCTATTTTTAAATTATGGACCGGCTTTTCTTCAATTCTTCTTTTTGCAGGAAAGGCTGAGTTTTTTGGTGAAATAATTACTGTTTTATCTTTCTTAGCTTTAGGGGTTTGTTCCAGTGATGAAAAAAATCATGATACAGACAAAAATATGATTATCTTAATAATGATTTCACTCATTTTGTCTGTTATCATCCCCATTAATAACAAGGATATTCAATATGCCCTTCGAGTTCCCTTTGGATATGATAACATTGTAAACTTTATTAGAGTAATTGCAATTATTCTCACTACATTTACCCTTTGCCTTACTGGCTATAGAAAAGATTCAAAAGATTTAGTTTTTATAGCTATTGGTTTTTTATGTACATCAACTGGTTATTTTTTATTACTAAAAACAGCAAACATATTCTGGTGCATATTTGGATTAACATTACTTACATTTGGAACTTTCTTTTTTCTTAAACGATTACACAAATACTACATGTGGAAATAAAATTGGCAAATAGAAGCAATTAAAATAGGAATAATCAAATTATCAAAGTCTTTTAAGGGAAGTAATTCTATTATGGTTCCTATACAAGCCAGTACAAGGCCTATAAAAGCATTTTTACAAGTTATACTAGCAGATACAAAAATTGCAGTAAAACAAGCCAAACTGCCAGCTACTGTTTTTCCTTGGGTGTAAGGGATTGTCGTTTTTCCAAACATTTTTCCCACTAGACTAGCTAACCCATCACCAAAAGCAAGAGCATAAATACCTATTGCAGCTGGAGTTGCATTAAAGAAAATCGCAGAAATAAGTATTCCAAGGGTTAATGTTACTGGACCTAATACAAATTTATTTTCGTCCCTTTTTCTAGAGGCAGCTTCTGTAATTTTAGATACAAGAAATATCTTTGTGCCTTTTCGGCGAAGAATTTCTGAAGCGATGTACAACAGGATAATAGAAATAAGATAATAAGAAGGGAATTAGAGAAGCACACAAATGAATACTTTTCCGAAACAACTCTTTAAGAATATCATTTGCATATTTCCTCAGTTCAATTCCATTGTTAATTGTCGTTTTTCCTATGTACATTCTTACTGTTCCAATGGTACTTCACCGTTTAAAACACGAGGAATATCAGTATAAATAGCTGGATCATACTCTGAATGAGGATACGCTAAATACTTTGTATTTTGAGCTGCCAAATTACTTCCCTCCAACCGTACCATAGTGGTTTGATTTCTCGTTAATGCATCCCAAGCTCGAATGGATTCAGAAAAATAAACCATTGACTGAGCCTGAACCCCAAGGTTATTTGCAGTTTTCATATATAAATCAACAATTTCACCCTGATCTTCTCTAATTTGAGGGAAAAGAACACCATATCGAGCTCGTTCATTATCTAAAATAGTCATGAGCCTCTCATAATATCCTTGTGCAGCAAAGTTATCACTTCGTAAAGCTAAAACATTTCCCAAGGCAAGAAGAACATTGTGATCCTTTGTTTTTTCTGATGCTGTTTTTATAAAAGACCCAAGGGCTTCTGTATAATTTCCTTTTGAATACTGAACATACCCTACTCTATATCTAACAGAAGGAACGTCGTATTGGTTGGCTATAGCAAGAGAATAATTTTTAAGTGCATAATCCATATCTCCGGAGATAAAATAATCTATATCTCCCATATCAGCGTATAATTTTCCAATTTTGTCGTTACTTGTTAAGCCGCTGGTTTCCCCTTCCTTTTCAAATAATTGAATACCAGAAGCATAATTGTTTTCTGCTAAAATATATTCTCGCTCTTCTGCATATATCTCCCCTAACATTCTGTAACAATCAACTTGATTCAAAATGCGAGTATGAGATTTTCTGCTGACATCTGTAAACTTTTGTATGGCAGTCTCTAATAAGGTTTTTGCTGAATTTCTAGTATTTGCTTCAACAAAATAGCGAGCCAAATTATAATATGGTTCTGGATAATCTGGGGCTTCCTCTATTGCTTGTTCTAATAAACTTCGTAAATCCTCTATATAAGAACGTAAATATTCATCAGAAGGAGGCAAAGTACCATATAGTTTGTTTAATAAATAGCCACCTAATTCCACTAAGTCAGGAGCATCAAGATTCATTCTTTTTTTATTAGTAAAGTGAGATTTTAATAATAAGACTTCTCGTAAATTATCTGTTCTCATAAAATAACGTAACATACGAGACATATACAGATCATCAGAACCATACAATTGCATTAGCACAGCATATTGAAGCCGAGCTTGTTCAAACTTCTCTGCTTTTATTCCTTCATCTTTAGATTGAGTACCCCACTCTAAGAAAATATCACCTAACAACAATAATCCCGATTTATCATTGATATGGTTATCTAATATATACCTGCGAGTAATATATTCAGCTCTTTCGTAATTGTATAAATCTTCTAAAACCATGGTAGCATATTCTAACCCTGCTTTTAGATTATTATTAAATTGTTGTAATAACCTTTCATACATAGAAGAAGCTCTGTCATACTGTTTATGGGCACGATAGGTTCTAGCATAAGAAAAAAACCACTTTTTAGAAGCACGATAAGTTAATGCTTCATCAAACTTTAATTCTCCTTGAGAATACAGATTATTTTCAACTAAGGTATATCCTTGTTTGTACAAAGATTCTGCTTTTAAAGGTTTATAAATAAATCTATTTCCTAAGAAGAATAAAACAATACCTACTGCAAAGATGGCAACACCTGCAATAGTAGCAGGTATAATTCTGTTTTTTAATTGATATTCTAATGAAGATTTATATGCTTCGTACTGATCTACTGTTCGCCGTTCATAATTAAGGGGAACATCTACTGTAATCCCTAAAGAACGTTCCATATGTGAAGAAACTTGCCGGGCAGGAGCCTTCTTTACAACTTTCATAACCAGTTCCATAACAGCCTCGTCCTGGAACTCATTTTTTACAATAACTTCTTCTATTGCAACACGTAAATTAAGGGGATATCCTTTTAAGTTGTTAAGAAATTGAGTATATTCAGTATCTGTAAGCGTATTTTTTGGTCGATTATTATTTTTACTATGAGCCCCTGTTGATGATTGAGGAGTGGTAGTTTTTGCAATGTCAAAATCTGAAAAACCTGGAATATCAAAGACTGACCCCTCTTCTGCTGAGGCAAACTCTGTATTAAAATCAATATCGGAGGGCAAATCGATATCACCCATTTCAGGAGGAGGAAAAGATACATCATCCACTGGGCTAGAAAATACATCTTCAGAAAAGTCTGTAGAGGGAATAGAACTTACAAAATTTTCATCACTTGGATTATGTAAGTCTGGTAAGTCAGGTAAATCTGACAGATCCGGAATTGAGAAAGTATTTAAGGCGTCATCCTCAAATTCAGTATCTGTAGATGGAATTTCTTCTGTGTTGTTTTGTTCTGAAAAGGGTAAATCATTAAAATCAGTAATAGGAGGCAAATCATTAATAGCGCCTAAATCTGGCATACTATCCATATCAGGCAAAATATTTAGATTTGAATCGTCTAAATCATTATTTCCTTCTATGTCCTCTGTTTTCTCAAAATCTGTATTCTCAAATTCTTCATCCGAAAAATTATTATCTGTATCCTCTTGTTGAAATACATCTTCTTGCCCTTCATCATCTTCTGGAAGACCAAATTCAAAATCGTAGGAATCATCTTTGTCGGGAATATTTTCAGGCATTGGAATAGAAGGCATTGTTTCGCCTTTCTGCTGTCTAATTTGAGTTTCATTGCCTAATGCTGTCACATCGTTGCTAAACTTTTTTAGCTGGTTAATTCCGGGCATCGTTCTTTATTGTACCCCACAAATAGTGAATAAAACAAGTAGTACAAATAAAGACTACTCGCTAGTAACATCATCGGTATAATACCATTCAGCTTTAAAAAAAATGAAGTTTTATTCTTATATGCCGATATTTTAGATACCTATGAAAAGAATTCTCATTTTATTTTTAAGTATACTTATAATACTTCCTATTTATTCAGCAACTAGTGATTTGCTTGATGCAGATAGCTATGGAATTAACACTATTTTATCTCAAATCTCTTCTCCAAAATCCCCTCAGATTATAGGTGATTATGTGGTGTTTACGGCTGCTAGTAATGCAAGACATACTGGCATAGTCTTTGATTTTGAAAATTTTAGAACCATTCATAGTTTTGAAAGACTTAACACCTATGATTATGATGGTAAAGAAGTTGATTCTGTCCTCTTTTATATTCTTAAGCTACCAAAAAACAGTAACCAAATTTCATATCGCCTTATTATCGATGGTTTATGGACTGTTGATCCAAATAATACAATTAAAATATATGATGATGATATAAAAACCGAACTTTCAAGAGTAATTCTAAATCGAAAAGAAGAAATGATAACGAAAGTTGTAGAATCAAACACGGTGAAATTTATATACAGTGGAGAATCAGGACAAAAGATTCGTGTAGGAGGAAGCTTTACAAACTGGGATTCATATATTTATCAGTTAGCAGAAGTTACTCCTGGTTTATATGAAATTGAAATTCCTCTTGCCTCAGGTACATATTACTATAATTTTTATAAAGGGGTAAACTCTTTTACTGATACAAAAAATCCTGATAAAGCTTACACCCCTGATGGGAGAGTTGCATCTGTTATTTCTATAAACTAGTTTAAGCAATGAGCACCTAAAGCTTTTCTTACTAATCTCTGGTTTGTAAACTA
>CALNCH010000103.1 GCA_937875245.1 uncultured Spirochaetaceae bacterium | reverse complement strand
ACGCTCTTCCGATCTAGATATGGTTTTAATCAAAGGCTCCCGGGGTATTCACTTAGAGAGAGTTAGTAAGTTTTTAAGTGAGGATAAGACAGGAGGGAATCGTGGGTAGAACTCCCTTGTTAGCTCAAAGACCTGTGGGTGAAAATAAAAATGATTTGGGACTTATCTGTTCTATAATTTTATTACTGGGTTTGGGTTTGGTGACTTTATATGTTGCTTCTGCAAACTCAGCGTTACGCTTATTTGATGATGAATTACATTTTTTAAAACGTCAAATTGTAAGCATTAGTATAGGTTTGGTTTTTTGTGCTTTTTGTGCCTATGTCAATTTTGATTTTTTACGCAAATGTTTACCCTATATAGTAATTGGCTCCTTTATTCTTTGTGTTTTAACTTTTTTTCCAGGTATTGGAGTAGAACGCAATGGTGCTAAAAGATGGATTCGATTGCCCTTTATTAATACTTTTCAGCCTTCAGAAGCTGCAAAGGTAGCAGTTGTTCTTTTTTTGGCAAATTTATTTGAGAAAAAAAGTGATATTCTGGATGATGCAAAAAAAACAATTTATCCAGCAGTAATAGGATTATTTGCCTTTGTTCTTGTTGTTTTTTTGCAAGATGACTTTTCTTCTGCAATGTTTATCGGCCTTATTGGTATTGCCATGTTTTTTATTGCAGGAACAAAGATACGATGGTTTTTCCTTTTTTTACTCTTTGCACTTCCCACTGCTGTTTTGTTTATTTTTACCAAAGAGTATCGTGTATTACGATTAATTGCCTTTTTACGTCCTGAATATGATTTACAGGGCTTGAATTATCAGATTTTTACTGCAAAAAATGCTATTAGTTCCGGTGGTTTTTTTGGAAAGGGACTTGGTGGAATAGAATTGGTTAATAAAATTCCCGAAGTTCAAGCTGACTTTATTTTTGCAGGGTGGGTAGAAGCTATGGGATTTTTAGGTGTCATACTCTATATGGCAATTCTAGGTTTTTTTATTTACAAAAGCCTGAGGACTGCTATGGAATGTGAAGATCTTTTTAGAAGTTTTGTAGCCTATGGTTGCACAATGATTATAGCTTTGCAATCTTTTATGAACTGTGGTGTTGTTTGTGGAGCTTTACCTTCAACAGGTATTCCATTGCCATTTTTTTCTTCCGGTGGATCTTCAATGATTATGACCTTAGGAATATGTGGATTGTTAATAAATGTGTCGAAAAATAAAAGTGTGAACGGAGAAAATTTATGAGTGACAGCTACTACTATTCTCATTATGACAGTGTATACGATATACAACAGATAATGAGCGAAGAGAACAAGGGCATTAAATCAGGGAAAAAACTGAAGTTAGTAAAACTGTTAGCATTGATTTTATTTATAGTTTTATTAATTGAAGGTTTATTGTGGATTGCATTAAGTGCTAATGGTTCTCATGTAACTATTTCCTATTCAGGATTAAATACCTTAGAAGATGTCTCTTTGTCTCGAAATTTACTTCTCAACTGTGGTTCCAATTGGTTTACCTTTGATACCGCCGCCGCTGTTTCTCTTATCGCATCAGATAGTGCCGTTGAATCTGTTTCAGTAGAAAAAAAGTTTCCTTCAAGCATTATCGTGAATGTGAAAGAAAGAGTTGCTTCTGCTGTTACATTAGCAACAGTAAATGGTAAAACGGTACCAGTACAAATTGATAAAAATGGGGTATTTTTTGCTGTTGATAAAGCAATTCCAAATGTATCCTTACCATTGCTCACTGGCTTTAATTTTGAAAATATCACAGATAGTATGAGAATACATTCAAAATATCGAACTTTAATAGATCAGTTGTCAAAAATACAATCAGCAAATCCTGCATATTTTGCTGCAATTTCTGAAATTCAGATTATAGAAAAAGAATATGGAAATTGGCTTTGTATCCCATGCAATCTCAAATTAAGGTATTGACCGATAGAAATATTACTGAAGAATCATTACAATACATGATGGTTGTTCTTGATGTCGTAAATGCCATGGATAGTAATGTAGCGGAAGTTGATTTACGTTATGGCTCAATTTCATACAAAATCTCCGAACAATCATAGCTTTTTGGAGGCTCTTTTTGAGTGATGTAGTAGTAGGTCTTGATATTGGTACTACCAATGTTCGAG
>CALNCH010000102.1 GCA_937875245.1 uncultured Spirochaetaceae bacterium | reverse complement strand
AAGAGTTACTTCAAACCACAAATGAGCATGATGCTTCTGGAAATAAAAGACTTAGTGATATTGGAATTTATCTAAAAGATAGAATTACAGAATATTTTCAGGAGAAAAATATTCATATCAACTTAAAATACATTGATCCTAGCTATCAAATACGATCTGCCCAATCCTCTCCTACAGATTCAATTTATTGTGAACGATTAGGAAACAATGCTGTTCACGCTGCAATGGCGGGAAAAACAAAATGTGTTATTGGACTTGTACATAACAAATATGTACACTTGCCAACCCAATTAGTTACTAAAAAAAGAAATAAGGTTAATCCAGAGGGTTCTTTGTGGCGAGATGTTATCGATGCTACTGGACAACCAATTCTTATGGTTAATAACAAACTTGAGTTTATTGCTAATCACAAAAACGAAATAGATTTGTAAAATTACTCAATTACTACAAAAAAGCCCCAAATCTGAGCAATTTGTCCAGTTTGGGGCTTTATTTTTTTTCAAAACAATTTAGTCTATATCGTAGGTTTCGCCGTATTTTACTACCGCAATGTTTGGATATCCATGTTCCTTTAAGTATTTTTCAAAAGCTTCTTGGGCTTCTTTTTCACCATGAACCATAAATATTTTCTTTAATCTGCTTGTATCAATAGCATCAAGCCATTCTACCATTTCTTTATAATCCGCATGGGCACTAAAAGCGTTTATCTGGTCTACTTCAGCACTTACCTTGTACCAATCTCCCATGATTTTTACTTCTTTCTCACCATTTTGAATACGTCTTCCTAAGGTATTTTCTGCCATATAACCAACTAACAAAATAGTATTTCGATTATCATTTATATTATTAGCTAAATGGTGAACAATTCTTCCTGCTTCACACATACCATCTGCACTAATAATAACCATTGGACCAGTTTTTTTGTTCAGAGATTTAGACTCATCAACACTGGTAACAAAGGACAAAGAGCTAAATCCGAATGGATTTTTATGATGTGTTAAAAAAGCTGCATGAGTTTCATCATCATAGCATTCAGGATGTACACGGAAAATACTAGTAGCATCTGTAGCCATTGGAGAATCAACATACATAGGAATTGCGGGAATACGGTTTTGATCCACTAATGTGTGAAAGTAATAAACTAATTCTTGAGTTCTTTCCACCGCAAAAGCAGGAATTATGATCTTCCCTTTTGTTCTAATACAACGTTGTACCACTTCTTCCAATTCGTCTAGGGCTACATCAACATTCTCATGTAGGCGATTACCATAAGTACTTTCCAGTACTATATAATCTGGAGAAGGAATATTGGTATCTGGATCCCGTATAATGGGTTTATTATTTCGACCTAAGTCTCCAGTGTAGGCAATACGAATTTCATCACCTGAAGAGCGTTGTCCGGTAATTGTAACCATTGCAATAGAAGACCCTAAAATATGACCGGCATCAAAAAATTCCAGCTGTACATCTGGAGCAATATACAATTTTCGATTGTAGGAAAGGGTAACTATTTGATTAGTAGCAGTAACAACATCTTTCTCATTAAATAGTGGTGTCCAATCAAATTTCTCATTTTTCTTTACAGCTTGTTTTCGTAAATATTCAGCATCTCGTGCTTGAATTCGAGCACTATCCATCATAATTAAGCTTGCTAAATCCCGAGTTGCAGGGGTTGCATAAATATTTCCTCTAAATCCCTTTTTTGTAACAACAGGTAATAATCCACAATGATCAAAATGTGCATGAGTTAATATAACTGATTCTAATTTATCTGCGGCCATATCAAATTCTCGATTTTTCATATCGGCTTCTTTTCGCCTTCCCTGAAAAGCACCACAATCAACCAAAAAAGAACGGCCATCAATCTCAAAAACGTGCTTTGAACCGGTAACTTCTTGAGCCGCACCTAGGGAATACAAACTTATTGCCATATATAACCTCCAATAATCTTGCTTTCATTATCATATTCTTAAACTGCCAATACCACAAGAAAAAAATATTGCCATTTAATTCATTTAGTATATAATAGTTTAACTAA
>CALNCH010000101.1 GCA_937875245.1 uncultured Spirochaetaceae bacterium | reverse complement strand
GCAATAGACTTCTCAACTTGAGAACGCTGATAAACAGAATAGTTTGCTTGAGGTAATATAAGTTCAGGAGAAAAATAATATTCAATTAATGGGCTATCGTAGGCATAGAAAATGATACGAGAAGAATTTTCTGTTTTTTGAATTTCTTCGCTGGTAGTTGAAAAAAGAGTAAGAACTAAATTTTCTTTATTTCCTTCTGGAATTCGTAATTGCCATTTTAAATTAGTCGCCTCTAAACGAGAAGAAAAAAGTTCCAAATCATGGCTTAAAAAATGAGTTTGAATAAAAGATTTAAATGGTTGTGATAAAGACGCTATCTTATTTTTTTGTTCTTCTGTGGGTGCAAAGGTAACAAAAAAGCGCTTTGGCAGTCCATCAAAACCAGGATTATTTCTTTTAAAATAAGTCCAAATTTCTACTGGGTGTATCAAGATTTCTGCACTTTCCTCCCCTGAACTAATCTGTAAATTACAGTAGCCTTCACTCATAGGAAAATCCTTAACTGAAAGGGTATAAGAATGAGAATCTTCTTCATAAATTCCTTGATATGCTAATTCTTGTTTGAGACCTCGTAAAGAATCTAAGTCAACATTAGCATCTAAAAAAGTATTAGTTGGTATATATAATGGAACAGCCATAAAATGCCATTCAGGTTCAGTTAACTGCTTGTAGTAATATCCTGTTTCGCCCTTATTATCTAAACCTGCTACTCGTAATTCTCTTGCATCATTTCCCTGTCCATTTTGTAATATAGTAATATATTGTGATATTGAAGCTTTACCTGTTAAAGGAATAGAAGGTTGTTTCTTCCAATCTTCAGCTGGTAGTCCCCAGGGTGTAAAATTTGAATTATACTCAGTACCTTTGTACGGTTGTGTTTCTTTTTTATAGGTATATTTAAAAAACATAGGATCGCAACCCATTGTGTCAAAGTCAATAAGGCGAGTATACATTTCCCCGCCAGCATTCATAACAAAAATAGTTGAGCCACTTGCTCTTAAAGTAAGGGCAGTAAACTGCCCTCGTTCCGGTAATAATATGCTACGACTAAAATCAGGGGGTAATCCTGTATCGGTAAAACGAATTTCACGCCCATCTTCACTAAGTAAATAAAGGGTTTCCAATCCCATGGTACCATAATGGTGTTCATTACCAAAAATATCAGTGTACCACAAAATGTCTGATCGACGTGTGCCAGTACTCCAAGCCAATTTTTTTTCTGCAATTCCACTAAAAGTCAATGGTGAAGCAGCAGGAAAGCCCCAATCTGAAAGCCACTTCCATGAATCGACCCTAAGTAAATCATCAAAAAACATACCATATATTTGTCCCGTGTCTGAAAGAGCCATTATACTATCTATATCACTTGAAATTTCTACAATCCGAGAGGGCTGTTTAAAGTTTTTTGATTTAGAATTTGGTAATCCTGTTCCTGTAAGTAATTCCCAGTTTTTGGGTTCAATAGTATTATTTCTGCCCTTGTAATATATATATCCATCTATTAAAGAAAATTCATAATCACGGCAAAAGGTTTGAGTAGAGGTTTTTATATAAATACGATTTGGCAAATAACCATTGAGGTTGTCTGTAGGATTACTTTGAAAATTCAAAAAAGAACTTTCTTCTCCTATTATTTCTGAATAGGCATTAAACTCCCATTGGCTTTTACTTGATACACAGCCAAAAAAAATACTAGAAAAACAGAGAACAAAAAAATTTTGAATAAAAACGGTAACTTTCATATATGTCTAACTATAACTAAAAAAAACCTTTTAGTCACCTCTCTAGAAACTTTCAAAATATATATCTTTTCCTTTGTTTAACCCTACCATTTTTAATTTCAACACTCCAAAAATTTTTTTGACCTTCTATAAAAAATAACGTATTATTAATTGTAGGAGCTGAAAAGCATGAGTTTATTTTTGATTAGGAAGTGTTGTTGGTTGGTTATTGGAACTTGTTTTTAGAAGGTTCTTTTCAAAAGCAAATCCAGAACATAAATGGATTAACCCAGGCTTTTTAGTTGGCCCTTATTTACCGCTATATGGCTTTAGTTTATGTTCTCTTTTTTTAATGGCACAAATTGATGTTTCTTTTATTGAAAACCCTATTATCCAAAAAATTGTACTTTTTATCATTATGGCCATTGTTGTTACCATTATCGAATATATTGCCGGTTTAATTTTTATAAAAGGTATGAAAATTAAGTTATGGGACTATTCAAAAGAATGGAAAAATATACAAGGTATTATTTGTCCTCTGTTTTCTGTCTTTTGGGCAGTGCTAAGTGCTATCTATTATTTTTTAATTCATCCTTACATTATGGATTCTCTTTATTGGCTTGCTGATCATTTGTCCTTCTCTTTTGTAGTAGGCTTTTTCTATGGAGTATTTATTATCGACTTCAGTTATTCAATGAACCTTTTGTCTCGAATACGAGAATTTGCTACTGAAAACCAAATTATTGTTCGCTATGAGTTATTAAAAGAAAGTATTCGTAAAAAGAACTTAGAAATGAAAGAAAAAAGACAGTTTTTGTTGCCTCTTCGTTCAATTAATACCACTTTTACAGAAAACTTAAAAAGCTATCTAGAAAAAGAGCAGAATAAATTGCGTGCTGAATATTTGCAAAAAAAAGAACAAGTACAACAAAAATTGGATAAAATTAAGAAAAGTTAATTTTATCTCTATATTCTTTCTTGGTAAAGTTTGCTGTACCTTGAACAGATATTACATAAGCGAAAACATCTTGTCTCTTTTATTATATCATCCTCGATTTTCAATTGAAACAAGTTGTATTTCTCGTCTATAGTGTATTCATGATTACCTTATTACTTATCATTATTTATATCGCTTTTATTAGTTTAGGTTTACCAGATTCAATTCTGGGATCTGCTTGGCCTGTTATGTACACAGATTTTTCAGTTCCTGTTTCATATGCGGGAATTGTAAGTATGATTATCGCTGGTAGTACCATTGTTTCCAGTTTATTTAGTACTAGACTGATACAAAAACTTGGTACTGGAAAAGTTACCGCTATTAGTGTATCCCTGACAGCTCTTGGTTTATTAGGATTTTCTCAAGCCACTGTTTTTTGGCATTTGTGTATTTGGGCTATTCCTTATGGATTAGGAGCAGGTAGCGTAGATTCAGCCTTAAACAATTACGTAGCTTTACATTACAGATCTCGACATATGAGCTGGTTGCACTGTTTTTGGGGCGTAGGTGCAACATTAGGGCCTTACATCATGGGACTGTATTTGACAAAAAATCTTTCTTGGACTAATGGATACAAAACTATTGGTATTTTACAAGTTATTTTAGTAGTAATTTTGTTTTTGTCCCTCCCTTTATGGAAAAAACAAGGGGATAAGTTTGAAACTGAAAGGGGAAAAAATCTTCCCCAGCCTACTATGTTACAAGCATTAAAACTACCAGGGGCAAAAGCAATATTAATTGCATTTTTTTGTTACTGCTCTTTAGAATCTACAGCGGGATTATGGGCCAGTAGTTATTTAGTTTTGTATAAAAATATGAACCCTCAACTGGCCGCAAAATGGGCTTCTTTGTGTTATTTGGGAATTACCATTGGTCGTTTTTTAAGTGGATTTATCTCTGAAAAACTAGGTAATAAAAATATGATAAGACTAGGCTTTAGCGTAATATTTATAGGCATACTAATCTTTTTTATTCCTATTACCAATAACATTTTTCTGGCATTAATTATAATGGGTTTAGGCTTTGCTCCTATTTTCCCTAGCTTTATTCATTCAACTCCAGAAAACTTTGGAGCGGCAAACTCTCAGGCACTAATTGGATTACAGATGTCTTCTGCCTATACAGGAACAACTTTTATGCCTCCTGTATTCGGATTTTTAGCAAGCCATATCTCTATCGGACTGTATCCTTTTTTCTTGTTATTTTTTGCAATACTAAGTTTTTTAATGCTAGAAAGAATTAATAGCCTAAAGAGAAAAAAGAAATAGGGAATAAATACATATAAATAAAAAGCCTTAGAATACATTGCTGTATTTCTAAGGCTTTTCTTGTTTTAGAAAGTTTAATTAGTTATGCAATTATTTTGCAATAACTTTTACCATTTCCAATACTTTGTTTGAGTAACCCCATTCGTTGTCGTACCATGAACATACTTTTACGAATGTTGGATCAAGCTGGATACCAGCTTTAGCATCAAAAATTGATGTTCTTGGATCGTTTATGAAGTCTGTTGAAACAACTGCATCTTCTGTATAACCGAGAACACCTTTAAGTTCACCGTCAGCTGCTTTTTTCATAGCTGCACAGATGTCTTCGTATTTGCATTCTTTGTTTAATTCAACAGTAAGGTCTACGAAAGAAACGTCTGATGTAGGTACACGTACTGACATACCAGTTAATTTTCCGTTTAATTCAGGAAGAACTTTTCCTACAGCCTTAGCAGCACCTGTTGAAGATGGGATCATGTTTTCGAGAATACCACGTCCACCTCTCCAGTCTTTCTTTGAAGGACCG
>CALNCH010000100.1 GCA_937875245.1 uncultured Spirochaetaceae bacterium | reverse complement strand
TGTCTCTCTCTCGAAGACGTCGAGGTTGAACAGCTTGAACATTTATAGGATTACGAACCGCAAATTCATCTTCTTGAATAGCCAATAGTTCATCTTTTAAACCAATAGCCGTTATTCTAAAAGTAGTTAAATTATCTGGTATCTTAAAAGAACAAGAAACAGTACCGTCTTCACCGGTAATTAAAGCTGGTTCAAATAACGCAGTAGGACGAAAATCTTTTCTCTCATCTTCTTCTTTTTCTTCATCAGAATCTCCACCCTGTAAACTCTTAATGCTATAAGTTATAGGATCCATTAAATAATCTCGGGAGTCCCCTCCAGCTACACACAAGGGGAAATTCTGTGAATTATAAAAGAAGTCAATAGGATTTGGAACGTGATAATTTATCAAGTCCAAAACAGCTCTATCAACAGCCATTACCGTAATTTCTGCACCGGCTAAAGGCTTTCCAGCCTTTGTTGCCTTTAAGGTAATTGTTGCCATATCCCCAGGACGATACGCTTTTTTATCAGTTTCTACCTCTACAGAAAAAGCTTTTACCATCGGATTAACAAACAAAGGCGTAACCCCAAAATATCCAGATGGTTTACCTAAATCTTTTTCCCCATATTCATGAGTTGGCATACCTTCTCTCTTAGAATAAGAAGAAACAGAAACATATACTACAGGAACATAATTTCTGGCTATAGGAATATCAATTACGTTACAAGCAGTGTCAAAATGACGAACTTCATGAGTAAAAATACCTTCTCGTTCTACGGTAATAAGATAATCACCAGAAGGAAGAGAGCTTTCTAACAAAACTTGAGCAGTATCTCCAGGATTATATATGGACTGATCAGGAGTTAACCGTAAAGAAGATGCATTATCACTATAAACTATAAACATGGCTGGCATTGTAATAACACTATTCTTTTTTTCATCAGTAGTTGTAAGCCGGAGTGTATACCAGCCTGCATTTTTGGGTGTAACAGTTACCGTACCAGAGGTAGCAATTCCTTGAGAAATCTTTATCTCAGTATCTAACACCTTGGTGTAACGACTATACACCCCTTCTTCTACGCTATTTTGTTGGACCAAGGTCCACGTTTCTCGGATTAATTCAACCTGTATTTCAGTTCCAGATGCTACCCCAGCAGATGAAAGAGAGGTTTGTTTTTTCCCTTCTGGAGAAACTAAAACATAGGGGAAGGATAAGGTATCGCCTTGTTTTGCAAAGCCTTTAATACCGCTTGGTTTTCCTACTCCTAAATAAAAAAGAGAAGAATGAACAAGGGTATTAGCGGTAGCAGCTATTTTTTGATTGCTTTCATCAGTAACATAGACTTCTGATCGATAGGTATATGGAATACCTACAATAGAACCTAATTGGGTTTTACAAACTATATCCGCAGTTCCTGTAGCAGAAAGGACACCAGACATTCCTGATACTTGACGACGAGAACTATAGGTGTCTTCTGGCCCAAAACGATAGCCTTTTAAGGTATTGTCTTCTGGTCTAAAAGGAGTTGGCTCGGTGTACCAATATGAAGAATAGGAAGCTCCACCTAAACTTCCACCTGCAAGATAGGAAGCTTGAACAGAAGCAGAAAGGGTATCTCCTGTATAATAGAGTTTACTTGGTATAGTAATTTCAGATTGAATTTTCAAACCTTCAAAATAAGCTACATTAAAAAATAAACGTTGGGTGTAGCGATCTTCTTCATTTTGTCGTTTATAGGATAAAAGATAAGAACCTGGTTCCAAATCTTCTGGCAAGGTAAAAGAGCCCCAAAAACCACCGGAAGAAGTAGTAGTACCAGATGTTGTTTCATAGGTAATAGAATTATCCCAAGAATAATTTGTTAATGAAATACTATATTTTCCGGTATATGGAGAAAAAAGACCGGTAGACTGGTTTTTATCAATACCCCGATAGGTGATAGTTTCCCCAGGTTTATAAACGCCTCGATCACAAAATAAAAAGGTTCGAGATACAGACCTTGTAGCAATACTGGGAGATAAGGTTGAAACCCCAGATTGCCATGCAGAATGAGTATCTGGGGTAAAGGTTGCCTTATCAGTATCAGTTTTAACATAGACTGCCACCTTTTCTGAACCATATCTGTCTACCGGGAAAAGACTCCTTTGATCAAGTAATGGTAAAACAGCAATACCATCAGCATCGGTAAAAACAGAAGGCGTAACGTTTGAAACGCTGTTTTCTGAATCTGAAGAAATATTTTTTTGATACATCCATACTTCTGCATTTTCTACAGGTTTATTAGTTGATAAACTACGAACCACTATAATAGCTTTATTAATACCATAGCGAAGGGTTATACCTAAATCTGTAACTTGAATTGTGGTATTGTTCTTTATTGAAGTATCTCTCATTGATCCGTCATATCGTAATTGAGATACCATTACATCGGCATCGAAACGAAGAAAGCCTTTCCCATCAATTAAGTAAGGATCTAAATCAACTTCTTCAAAAAGCCGAACATTTTTTTGACTTACAGGTAATGTTACCGCATCAGAATTATTTTTGTTCCAATTATTTTTATAAGTAGAATATAAAGGATTTTTTATTATCTGAACCTGATATGCACTACCAGCAACGTTGTTCATATATTCAAACAAAAATTTGTGTGGAAACTGAGCTTCCAACATTTTAATGCCACTGTCTGCAAAATTTGCATATCCGGAAAAATTAGATACTTTTACTGTATAACTCACTGCCTTAGAAAGCTTTTGTCCGTAAATATCTTTTAAAGTGGTATTAACACTCACTTCGTAAGAATCGCCAGCCTTCACCGGTAAATTTCCAATAGTAACAGATTCTTTTGTAACAAAGACATTTTGTTCGGTTAAAGTATAACCGGGAATATTAATTGCATTCAGTGCAGTACTACTATCAATTGGATGCAAAAACTCTATAGTAAAAGGATGTACCACTTTTTTATTTAACCCATAAGGCGAAGAATAACTGGTTTCCTCTGCAATCAAAGGTTTTGTAGTGTAATAAGACATAGAAGAATTTGCAGAAGGCATTGAAATATGTATGGTAGAATTTATTTTTAATGTATCGGCAATAGTAATATAGAAGGTGTTGGTTCTTGTTTTATCTGAAGAAACAGAAACTCCATAACGATTGTCGGAAAACTCCCCAGTAATAGAAAACCGTAAGTTTCTACCCGTCTCTCCTTCCGTTACAGACAGCAAGCTTAGAAGGTTTTCTGGAGAAATTAGAGAATTCAAAAGAATCTTTGCATTTTTACCTAACTCAGTAGAAATACCTTCTCTAGTATTATAATAATAGTAAGATTGTGCAGCAGAAACCCCGGGATCCACATCTTTTATAAGAAGAGGTGCTACAGAAGTAGTAAAAACTGTATTTCCTGTAATTCCATTACCAGAAATTGATTTTGCAGAATCTGAAACGGTAATAGTATATTTTTGATTAGGTACTAAAGGTTCGCTTACATCGAAAGCAAGTTCTTTTGTACTTGTCCAACGATAAGTGCCTTTTACCCTAGGAGTAATAGTAAAAATTGATTCACCAGAAACAGTTTGTGAATCTATAGCAGATAACTCCGCAACAGAGCTTGAAAATAGCACATAAAAACGAGGATTCACTACTTCCCCAGGAACCATTTGTTGAGGGCCCCAATCTACAACAGAAAGAGGAGTATCATCAGAAAGAACAGAGGTATACTCAACTTTTTCTGACACAGGATTCAAGCTCTGTAATTCAGAACGTGAAGTTCCATATTTGATTTTATATTCTGACAAAGGACGAACACCAGGAATAACGGAAGAATTTTTAGAATCTGTTGTAGAGGACACAAAGGAAACCTTTCCGGGAACAAAATCTAGTTCAGGAACTTCTGGACGATAATCTAACTCAAAAATATCACTGGAAAAAGGCTCATAGACATAATCCCCAAAATCCTGTATTTCTGTTGATTCAGTAGTTTGGTTTTCATTTTCTGCCTCTTTTTCATCTTCATTACAACCCAATAAAAAAATAGATAAACACAAAGAAAGTGCTAAGACCTTACAGACTTTTTTCATTAAATCCTCCCATTTATACATACAGAAAAGTGTAATACATAAAATAAGAAAGCTCAATATAAAACGCCCACAACCTTATTTTGATGAAATAAAATATAAAAAGTAGTATATTTATACCATTGTCTATTTTGAAGGGAGTGAAAAATGATTGTATCGTTTGAAGTTGGTGTTTTAGCTTTAGTAGCAACCCTAATTAGTGCCTTAGGTTGGATAAAATTTGTGTATTTTATTTCATTGGGCTATGGTTTTTCTATTACTGGTATGGGTATTGCACTTTTAGTACTGTTTAGAAACTCTCTAACTCTCCCTACTATTCTTTTATCAGTTTTACTCATAATTTATGGTATCCGATTAGGGGGATACCTGTTACTGCGGGAATTAAAAAGTGCATCATACAAAAAAGCATTACCAGAATTAACTAAAACATCAAAACCGATGGGCTTTTTCGCAAAGCTCTCTATTTGGATTTCTGTAGTTATTCTCTATTTTATGCAAATATCACCAGTAGTGTATCGACTATTGAATAACAATAACGAAAGTAATACCTGGTCTTACATAGGTATCATTATTATGACAGCTGCTCTGTTACTGGAATCTCTTGCTGATATTCAAAAGGCCAGAGCAAAAAAAGCTAATCCCCACCGTTTTTGCGACACTGGCTTATACAAAATAGTTCGCTGCCCTAATTACTTTGCAGAAATACTTTTTTGGACAGGATGCTTTATTTCTGGTATTGGAGCATTACAAGGATGGCAATATGGAATTGCCGCTGTGGGATACATAGGAATTGTGTACATCATGTTTGGAGGAGCAAGAAGACTAGAACTTCGCCAAAGCAAAAACTATGGTTCAGATCCAGAATACCAAGCCTATTCCAGTAAAACCCCAATATTAATACCTTTGGTACCATTGTATCACCTGAAGGATGC
>CALNCH010000099.1 GCA_937875245.1 uncultured Spirochaetaceae bacterium | reverse complement strand
ACTAACAATGGAATAAAAACCAAAGCCAGAGCAGATATTGTGCCTGTTATTATGCCTATTTTTCAACAATCTGCTGGTGCTGGTTTTACCAATGCTGATGCAGATTCTGATGGTATACGACGAAGAATCTTTTTAGTACATTCCTATAAAGATAATTGGTTTGGTCAATTAGTTTTTCGTCCCTTATTACATGAATTTGGAAATCCCGAAGTAGAATTATATCCCAGAAAAATTATTGTTAAAAATGCTCAAATAAAAGATAAGCAAAAAACACTGACAATTCCTATTTCTTCAGAAGGGGCTGTTTTATTAGATTGGCCCCATAAAAATTATAACGATAGTTTTAAGCATATTTCTTTTTATTTTGTATACATGCACGACCAACTATTTGACGATCTTATTCATAATGTGCAAATTGGAATTTCAAGAAATTATTTTTATGGAATAGAAGAAGCAGACCAGATTATTAATTTAGATACCCAGGCTAGAAATTTAAAAAAAGCAATTATGAATGGGGAGGAACCCCAAGAAAAAGTTGGAGAATATAGGCTTTTAAGAGATCACTGCCTTGCTCAGGTTAATGCTCTTTTGGGCTTACAGCTAGATACAGGTCTTTTGGAATATGTAACGGCGATTTTGCAAGATCCTGATTTAGACAATGATATAGCGGATCAGTATCAGCTATTTAAAACTGAAATTCCGGTATTTTTTGATAGTACCACAGGGATTTTTGAAAATTTAACTGCAATACGAGAAAATCGATTAGCAGGCCTTGATGGTTCTTTTTGTATTATTGGTCAAACAAATACCGGTAGTACTGATCTTGGAGCAAACCCTTTTGAAACAGCATATCCTAATATTGGTACTCACGCTTCTTTAGTGAACATGCTTATAAACGGTAAGTTTATTTTAGAGCTTTCACCTTTATGGTCTGTGTTAATATCTCTTTTTGTTGGTTTACTTTTAGTAATAGGGTCTCAGAATATGCATCCTTCTAAGGCTACAGCCCTTGGTATTGGTGTTGGAGTTGGAATAATTGTAATAGCCATTCTTTTCTTTGTTGCTACAGGTAAGTACCTTGCCATGATTCCATTGGCAGGTCCTGTGTTGTTATCTTTTATTTCTGTTAGCTTTATTCGTTTTTTTGGTGCAGAAAAAGAAAAGGGCTTTTTGCGTAGTGCCTTCTCTCATTATTTATCTGCAGAGGTTATTAAGCAAATAATCGCAAACCCCGACAAGCTAAAATTAGGAGGGGAAGAGCGAGGAATGACTGCAATCTTTACCGACATTCAAGGTTTTTCTACCCTTGCAGAAAACATGCGGCCAGTTGAACTTGTTGCAATGTTAAATAGATATTTAACAGGCATGAGTGATATTGTGTTAGAGCTAGGTGGCACAATCGATAAATACGAAGGTGATGCTATAATAGCTTTCTTTGGAGCTCCATTAGATATGGAAGATCATGCAAAAAAAGCTATTTTGGCTGCGGTGCGTATGAAACGAAAAGAAAAAGAGTTAAACCAGCAGTTTTTAGGAGAAAATATTCTAACAATGCCAATTAAAACAAGAATAGGTATTAATACCGGACAAATGGTTGTTGGAAATATGGGAACTGATAAAAAAATGGATTATACTATTATTGGAGATTCTGTTAATCTTGCAGCCAGACTAGAAGGAGTAAATAAGCGATACGGAACATATGTGTGTGTTTCTGAGTATACAAAAGATGCTGCAGGGGATTCATTTATTTATAGACGATTAGATAGGATTCGGGTTGTTGGGAAGGCAATTCCTATACGTATCTTTGAAGTAGTAGAAGAAAAAGGAATTTTAGATACAAATACAGAAGAGGCCCTTTTAGCCTATGAAACAGGGCAAACCTTTTTTGAAGAAAAAAAATGGAAGAAAGCTCTGGTGTACTTTGAAAGAGCCCTTAAGCTTAATCCTGAAGATGGTCCGTCTTTGCGATTCATTGCAACTTGTAATGAATATATAAAAAACCCTCCTCCAGAAAACTGGGATGGAGTGTATAGAATGGATCAAAAATAAGGAGATTTTATTATGAAAAAATGTATTTCGCTATTACTGTTAGTTTTTTTTACCGCAAGTTTTAGTTTTTCGGTAGATTTAAACGGGTTTGCAACTGATTTTGAAGCTCTTATGAATAACGTAACACGTAAAATATCTCCTGCTTTGCAAATGAACTCTTTATCTGGAAATATTATTGGGGATGCAACTATTGATAAGTTTGTATTTACTTTTCCTGCCATTGGAATTTCAACTTCGGATGGTATTGCGTCCATATTAGAGCCCGGAGCCTATGAGTGGAGTCTTATTTCTTTTCCAGAATTAATTGAATCACAGTTAGGTTTAGAAGATTCTGACTTAGACATTATGAACATGATAGAAACAAGATTAATGGTGTACCCCTCAATAAAAATAGGTTTTGGTTTTGCACTTCCCAAAAACTTTGATGTAATTATGACAGGAATGGTTATACCTGGGGCAGCTGTAAGTAAGGTTATTGAGACGGCTGTGGATACCTCAAAAGATTTAGACATTTCTTTTGGCTTTTTAAATTTTGGAATAGAAGCACGAAAAACGATTATTAAAGATTCAAGAAAAACACCAGCCCTCTCTCTTGGATTATTGTATAACTATGAAGGTTTTAATCTAGGAAGTAATCAGTTTTCATTATCTGGACTAACGGGTGAAAAAATGGATATTGAGGGAGAAGAGCTTGAGCTTGAAGGTATATTGGCCTTTGATACTCGGGTTCACAATTTTGGTGGAACGGTGCATCTGTCAAAACATTTACTCTTTTTTACCCCATATATAAAGCTATCTGGAATTTGGCAACATTCGGTAGCAAACAACACTACCGATCTTACCGTAACAATTGCATCGGATAAAACAAATATTAAAACAAATCCAGAAATAATAATTAATCAATTTTCTACGATTGTAACAACTGGCTTTGATATAGATATTTTTGCATTTAAGTTTAATATTAACGCCATGATTGACCTTGCTCGTTTTGATCTTGATCTTGGGGGCTTTGATTTTGGTGTAATGAAGGGAAGAGGTTTTTCCTTAAATACGGGGTTTAGGCTTCAATTCTAAGCTTGTTGTAAAGAGGTGTAAGTGGTAGCTTTATGTGGAAAGTTACCACTTACTTCATATGAGGGGACACACCTTAGGGGCGGGCATACCCTCCACGAGTCACCCCACATGATGTACTCCTCGATTATAATGATGTAATAAATTGTTCGATATTTGCCCATTGAGAATCTAGGGATTGAATAAATTTTATTTGAGTACGAGCTCTGTCAAGATTATGATGTTCTCGTGTTGTTTTGTAGTACAAATCCCCATTAAGGTAATCCGTTAAAAAGCGAACAGCCATAATTTGCGTAATGTTTCGTCCACTTTCTGCCAATAAAGATATTTCGTATGCTGTTAAAAAGCTTTTGGCAATGGAAAGATATCCCTCAATAAGAGACTTAAACAGATCAAAGTTAAAATCTATCTTGGTTAAATCTTGTTCATCTTCTGCACCGGTAATAGTGGCAGTACGAATGAGGTCTCCCGTGTCAAATAGGATTGTTCCAGGCATAACGGTGTCAAGGTCTATAACACACAAAACTGAGTTATCTTGCTCACTAAACAAAAGATTGTTAATTTTTGTGTCGTTGTGGGTTATACCTTCTTTTAATTTACCAGATTCAAGTCCTTCTACTAAAACCATTCCACGCTCTTTGTTTTCCTGTAAAAAAGCAAGTTCTTTTTGTATATTGCTTGCTCTCTTTTTAGAATCACGTTTAAGTGCCTCTTCCAATTGTTGGTATCGAAATTTCATATTATGAAATTGGGGAATAGTGTCGTAAAGTCGAGGTCCAGTATAGTCTGAAAGTTGGTTTTGAAATACACCGATAGCTTCACCAAGTGTATAGGCCAGTGGTGCATCTGTTAGAAAATCGAAGGTTTTGACATGGTCAATAAAAAGGTAGGTACGCCAGTAATCGCCATTAGAATCAACATAATAGGGAAGCCCTTCGTGGGTATGTATCACTGTTAAAGTACGTTGTGACACATCCTTGAATTTTTCTGATTTAAGCTTATTCTGAATATGCTCTGTTACATGGACGATATTTTCCATTACTTGATTTGGTTTTGTAAAAACTGTTTTGTTTATTCTTTGATGTGTATAGCGTAACTCGATGCCACCTTGGTTAAAGGTGGAAACGTAGGTATTGTTTATGTGGCCGGAACCAAAGCCTTTAACCGAAACTAGGTCTCCATACAGAGCGAATTGTTTTATGATTTTTTCAATATCCGTTGTGTCTGTCATATTTTTTCTCTCATTTGATGTGAATTATATATACGCTTGGTACGTATATGTTGGGTAGCATATCGAAAAGCAAAAAAATATGCTAGAGAAAAGAGCCTGTTTAAAATAAGGTCTTGGACAAAGTTGTTATGATGATGTTTTAGAGGAGGTGTGCCTTTGGTCCCTAGTCTCCAGTCCGCCATTGGGCAGGATTAACTCCGGTGTGTTTTTTAAAAACTTGAGTAAAATATGAGGCTGATGTAAAACCAACCGTTTCTGAAATGAGAGATATAGGCATATCGGTTGTGGTTAATAAGCCTTTTGCTTCTGTTATTCGTTTTTCTGTTACGTACTGCATTGGCGATTGAGAATACACCTTGGAAAAAGACCGTATTAAATGAAATTTACTTGTGTTCATTTCGCTGGCAAGTAAATCTAAGTTTATATCTGTTTTGAAATTATTATCAATATATAATTTTGTGTTGCTGACGATGGGGTTTGATTTTACATGCTGGTTTGTATAAAACTCAATGCTAAATTTACGCATTAAAAAGATGATAAGGATATCAACAAAACTTGCTAGAAAAATAGGTGTGTATGAGTCAATTTTTTTTAATTCATCTCGAATTGTTTCGTAATAGCCGTTTATTAAAATTTGTTGATGTGAAAAATCTAGTTTTATATAATTTTGTTGAGTTTCTTTTTGTTTGATTTTAAACGAGAGATTTTTTACCCCGATAACCATATATTCTAGTGGGTTGATAGTAGAACTTTCTTCTCGATGTTTTGTGTTTGGTGCAACAATTAACAAATCATTTTTTTGAACAACAAAGGTTTCTGTTTCTACAGTAAATTTACCTTCACCTCTAATTACAAAAAAAAATTCGGTAAGGTCATGGCTATGTAAATGACTTGGCCAATCTTTTTCATATTTAGAAACACTTAGATAATCTATATCTCCAAAACGTAGAACCATTTCTTCTGGGAGAAAATCTAGTCGATAAATACTCATGTATTAAAGTATAGCTAAGTTAGAAAAAAAATAAAGCAATAAAATACAATTTATTAGCAATAATTTATAACATCTCTTAAAAAAGCTAGCATACACTAAGAAAGGTAAGGTTAATGGGATTAAAAAAGATTAAGGAATTCCATAACTATATTTTGATTTTATAGAAGGAGAAAATTATGAAAAAACTAGTATCGATTTTAGTTTTTGCTTTGGTAGCTATGGTTCACAAATGTGGGTTGATGTTGTTGCTGCATTTAAAGCAGAAAATCCAGACGTAACTATTGAACTTATTACTGATAAAAAACTTGAAGATGTTATTAGTCCTAATATGAAAGCTGGGGATTATCCAGATGTTGTTCACCTTGCTTTAGGCCGCCCTGCTGCGGTAACTGAAACACTTATTAAAGAGAACGCACTACTTGATTTAACATCAATGCTTGCAATGCAAGTTCCAGGAGAATCAAAAACAGTTCAGCAGAAAATTGCTGGTGGTTTTACCGAGTCTTCTTTAACAAACCCCTACAGTGATGGCAAAACATATTTAGCTCCAATGTTTTATAGCCCATGCGGTCTTTTTTATAACGAACAACTCTTAAAAGACAATGGTTGGACAGTTCCCACTACTTGGGATGAAATGTGGGTACTTGGGGACAAAGCAAAAGCAAAAGGCATTGCCTTATTCACTTACCCAACTGCTGGATACTTTGATGCATTCTTCTATGCTCTTGTATACGAAGTAGGTGGAGCAGATTTCTTTGACAAGGTTACAAACTATGCACCAAATACATGGGATCTTCCAGAAGGAAAAACAGTTGTAAACATTATTGCAAAGCTTGCTTCTTACACTGAAAAATCAGTTCCTGCTAATGCAAACAATACAAACTTCTTAAAGAACCAACAACTTGTATTAGATAACAAAGCAATTTTTATGCCTAACGGAACATGGATTATTGGTGAAATGGCTGATGCTCCACGAGCAGCAGGTTTTAAATGGGGCTTTACTGCTCTTCCAAAAGTAACTGCAAGCGGTGACAGCTATTCTTATACATGGTTTGAACAAGCCTGGATTCCTGCAAAAGCAAAAAATCCAGAACTGGCAAAAAAATTCCTAGCATTCTTGTATTCAGACAAGGCAGCTGCAATTTTTGCTAATGCTGGTGCTGTACAACCTATTGTTGGTTTTGCTGATACATTAGAAGGTGATAATGCATTATTCTACAGCATTTATGACCGAGGTGCAAAAGCTGCTATGGGTAACTTTGCTGCAACTGATCCTGTGGAAGGAGTAAGTATTGCAGACGCAGTTTTTGAAGCTGTAAACTCTTTAGTAAACGGAACAAAAACAGCAGAAACCTATGTTGCAGATATCAAAAAAGCAAGTGATGCTTTACGACCTGCATTAAAGAAATAAATTACAATTTATCCTCTTGTGTGGAATACCTCACAAGAGGATTTTTTCTGGGGACATTCCCCCAAAATAAATGCATGTAAGTTAAGGAGAAGAGCTTTGATTGAAAAAGGAAAAGGACGAACAGGATTTATTCTGTTAAGCGTTGCACCAGCATGTATTCTCTTTGCTGTTTTTATGCTCATTCCAACATTTAATGTTTTTAGAATTTCACTCTTTAAGTGGGGTGGCTATTCTGATTCTCGAACCTTTGTAGGTTTGTCAAATTTTGTAAAACTTTTTTCGGATATGAAATTTATCCAAGCCTTTCAAAATACCATTTTACTATTAGTAGTAGTTACTATTATTACTTTTGGTTTAGCTTTGCTTTTTGCAAATCTATTAATTCGTGAAAAATTGCGACACGGTGGTTTTTTTCGTGTTGTTTTTTATATACCAAATATTTTATCTGTTATTGTAATTGCATCAATTTTTAGTGCGATTTACGACCCTGCAAATGGGTTATTCAATAGCATTGCTCGACTTTTTACTAACGATTCAAGTTTTACAATTTATTGGTTAGGAAATCAAACACTTGTAATTTATAGTGTTGCAATAGCCATGATTTGGCAGGCTGTGGGCTATTACATGGTTATGTATATGGCAAGTATGGCTGG
>CALNCH010000098.1 GCA_937875245.1 uncultured Spirochaetaceae bacterium | reverse complement strand
TTTTTTCTCAAGTCTAAATTCAGGAATTCCTAAGGTAAGCATACCACCCAGCATAGGTTGTTTTTCAAAAACCGTAACATTGTAGCCATCTATTGCTAAATAATAGGCACAGGATAGGCCAGCAGGACCTGCACCTACGATGGCAATTTTATTTCCATATGCATGTCGCTTTTTGGGTACAAATCGATGTTCTGCATTAAGGTCTTGTTCTGCAATAAATTTTTTAATTTCGTCTACTGCAACTGGATCGTCTACGTCGCCACGGGTACAAGCAGATTCACAAGAACGAGGACAAATTCTTCCACATATAGCAGGAAAGGGATTTTCCAACTTTATCAGCTCAAGTGCTTCTTTGTATTTACCCTGAGATGATAACTTAATATAGCCTTGGACGGCGATATGAGCAGGACAAGCTGTTTTACAGGGGCTCGTTCCTTCATCGGTTACATCTTTTCTATTTGTTCGATAATCAGGATTCCACTTATCAGAACCCCATTCCATATCACGAGGGCTTTCAATTCGTTTTTTACTTTCTGTTTTAGGAGCACAGAGTTTCTGTCCAAGGGTTAAGGCATTAACAGGACAGGTTTCAACACATTCACCACATGCAACACATTTAGAAGAATCAATTGTAGAAACATAGTTTGATCGAACCATGTCAACGTTTTTAAACATACTGGCAGTTCGTAATGCAAGACATGAACAACCACAGCAGTTACAAATTGCATGTGTTTTGCCGGAGCCATCGAGGTTTGGAATTTGATGCATAAGACCATTTTCTTCGGCACGTTTTATAATTTCAAAGGCTTCATCTCGGGTAATTTCTCGGCCACGTCCAGTACGAATATAATATTCTGCGGCGTGTCCCATTTGAATACACATATCTTCTGCAAGATGGCCGCAACCTTCACCCATTGAGCGACGTGCCGTTCTACAGGAACAATCTGCAACAGAAAAGAGATTATTATCATACAAATATTTTGATACTTCTTCGTATGAAGCTTTCCGAGTTTCGCCATCAATAGCCATTTCAATAGGAATAACCCGCATTAAGCCAACACCAACAGGGAAGGCTCCAGCAGATTTAGGTCCACGAACTCGACCATAGGCTTCAAAGGCTTCTGCTATTTGAGGGTATTTTTTTACGTTTTCTTTATGGTTAACCATCATTTCCATAATGCCGGGAACCCAGGTGTCGTACCAAAAAGTATCAACGCCATTGATTGTGTTCACAAAACAAACACCAGCATCGGCAAGTTGGAGCAATAATTCTGTTGTTTTTTCTACACTCTTATTGCATTTTGGAGCAATTTCTTGAGCTGTTACTTTTTCACGAATATTCATGCATAAAACAACGTCTGCCATTTCTGTTGAAACAACAGGCTCTAAAATTTTGTACTCAGGATCATCCGCTGTAATGCCATCCTTTGAACCCATTTTTTTTCTGCTAATGTGATTAGCAAGCTCTAAAATCTTTTGATTAACCATTCGTTTCTCCCTAAAAATATCGTTATGCGTTCTTCCATGCTTGGATTTCGCCTTGAAGCCATTGTGCAAGATCAGGAATTCCTTCCCCAGTCTTAGCACATAGTGGTATGACTTTTATATTTGGATTCAGTTTTTTAACTCGCTCTTTGCAAAGCTCAAGATTAAAATCAAAAACACTCAACGTATCCATTTTGCTAATAAGTAATACATCGCAAACAGAAAACATATGAGGATATTTCAAGGGTTTATCGTCTCCTTCGGGGACACTTAAAATCATAATATTTTTACTAGCACCAGTATCAAAATCTGCGGTACAA
>CALNCH010000097.1 GCA_937875245.1 uncultured Spirochaetaceae bacterium | reverse complement strand
TCCATTGGAAACAGGCTCTTTTCTGTCTAGCATTTTTTAGAGAGCGTCAAAAAAGCCTTTTGCTTTAAGTAATTCAGCATTTAAGATTCCGCCCATAGCAGCACCACGTTTTGTGTTGTGGCTTAACGCTACGAAACGAATATCGAATACGGGACATTCTCGTAAACGACCAATTGATACTGCCATACCCTTATCAGCTTCTCGATCTCGACGTGGCTGAGGTCTGTTAGCTTCATGTCGTACGTGAATTGGCTGTATGGGTGCAGATGGTAATTGTAATTCTTGTGGTACCCCTCGGAAACTTGTCCAAACTTTTTCAATTTCTGCCAAGCTTGGTTTTTTATCATCTGGTAAATCAAATTCTAAGCTAACACAAGCGGTATGTCCGTCGATAACTGGTACCCGGTTACAGTGGGCTGCAACTAATGGTCCCTTTGCATTTTCGATTTTATCTCCTGCTACTTTTCCTAAAATCTTTAAGCATTCTTTTTCAGTTTTTTCTTCTTCTCCACCAATGTATGGAACAATGTTATCAATCATATCAAAAGAAGGAACACCTGGGTAACCTGCTCCGGAAGTTGCCTGAAGAGTTGTAACAATCATTCGTTTAATTGGGTAACCTGCTTTTTGTAAAGCATAAATTGGTGCCATATAAGACTGTAGTGAACAGTTTGGTTTTACTGCTACGAAACCTTTGTCCCAACCATGATGTTTTTTCTGTGCTGCAATAATGTCAGTATGCTCTGGATTGATTTCTGGAATTAGCATTGGAACATCATCTGTCCAACGATTAGCGGATGCATTTGATACTACTGGAATATTTGCTGCAGCGTAAGCGGCTTCCAAAGCTTTAATTGCATCTTTATCCATTTCTAAGGCACTAAATACAAATTTACATTTGCCTTTTGCGGCTTCTACATCATTTGCATCTTGAACAACAAGATTTTTGACACTTTCTGGAATATCGCTTCCAATAAGCCATCTGCTTTCAACAGCTTCGCTGAATTTTTTTCCAGCAGAACGAGGAGATGCTGCTACATAGGTAACTTCAAACCAAGGATGCTCTGCTAAAAGATAGATATATCGCTGGCCAACCATTCCTGTTGCGCCTAAAACACCAACTGCTATTTTATTCATTCTAAAACTCCTCTAATACTCTTTTTTTACTTTACAAATTACACTTTACTAAAGCGTCTTTAATAATTTCTTTTGCTTTATCGTGTACTTCTACTAATGGTAAACGAACTCCACCAGAGGGTAACCCTTTTACTTTCATTGCATATTTAATAGAGGTTGGGTTCCCGTCAATAAAAGCTGCTTTAAACAGAGGAAGTAATCGGTAGTGAATTGCTCGTGCTTTATCCATGTCATTAGCCAAAGCAGCGGTTGCCAATTCTGTTATTAAGGCAGGTGCTAAATTTGAAACAACAGAAACAACTCCGTCTCCACCAGAAGCAATAAGAGGTAGTGTTAATCCGTCATCACCACTTAAGACAGCAAAGTCTGGTTTTACCGATTTAATACGAGCAATAACATCCATCATCTGATTGATGTCCCCTGATGCTTCTTTGACCCCTGCAATATTTGGTAACTGGGCAATACGGAAAAGTAAATCCGTAGAAATATTTTTACCGGTTCGACCCATAATGTTGTATACGATTATAGGAATACCTACTTTTGAAACAGCTTCGTAATGTCGGTAAATTCCTTCGTCGCTTGGTTTATTGTAATAGGGAGTAACCACTAAAGCATAATCGGCTCCCCTATCTTTTGCTCGTTGTGTATACCAAACTGCATCTTTTGTATTATTACTACTAGCTCCTAAAATAATAGGTATGTCACGTTTGGAGGTCTGTTTATATGAGTGTACTTCTTCCATTACTATTTGTATGATTTTGTCTTCTTCCTCTCCTGGGCGTTCGTCCAAGGTAGGAGTTTCAGCGGTTGTTCCCAGTGGAACTAAACCTGAAATACCATTTTCTAATTGAAAACGTACTAATGTGCGGAATCCGTCAAAATCAACGGTACCATCTGCATGCATTGGGGTAATAAGGGCTGTAAAAGCGCCCCGCAGCTTAGCCATAAAATGCCTCCAAAAAATATTACGTGTAATAATTATACATATTATTGCATTTTTATGCATAAATTGCAATAGGAAGATTGCATACAAAAAAAAGGACAAAAAAAAATCTACCAATCCCCTACCTTTACTTAACTGTTTTTTAATCGATAGGCTAAAGGAGCATAGCCCGTAAAAGATTTAAAACATCGACCAAACTGTGTTACAGAACCAAATCCTATTTCATGACAAATAGTGGTTACACTTTTATTAGTAGTAGTTAAAAGCTGACAAGCCTTTGTTATCCGAATTCCATTAATATATTCAATAAGAAAAAAACCTGTTTCTTTATGAAACAATCGGCTTACCCAACTTTCTGATAACCCTACATATCTTGCTATTTGGGATAAGCGTATCTCATTTTGTAAATTATCATGTACATATTTCATGATATTGCTAACACTAGGATCTATTTTTTTTCTGTTTAGATTTCTCTCTTTTCCTAGGTTTTCGTACCGCAATACTTCTACTATAAATTGAGATAACATTCCTATAACCATAAAATCATAGCCTGTTTTTTTTTCAGTAATTTCCTTTCCAATATCAAAATACATTTTTTTACATCGATACTGATCTACAGAGGGAATTTGGATTACCGGTCCAAATTTTTCGTAACATTGAGAAAAGAGATTTTGTAATGGGTGGGGTGGATTTGTAAAAAACAAGTTTACTAGAGAACAAGTCTCTCCATTAGGATTTACAGAACGATGTAAAACCCCTGGTGGAACACATAGAAAAGAACCTTCCGATATATAATAACTACAGTTTTCAAAGAAAAAAGTCCGCTTTCCCCTGGTAATGTATAATAACTCCCACCATCCGTGAAAATGCCTTTTAGGATTGCTATTAGCTTGCAGTTTAGAAATTAAAGTCAAAGATGTTTTATCATCTGTTAATCGAAATTCTTTTTCCATAAGACAAATTATGCACATAATATGCAAAATAAAGCAATATCTGTACAGTTTTTATTGTATTAAAACTATATGCTACTTTTATGTCAATTTCTTTATCTTCAAAAGAAGAACAACATCGCTTTTTTATGCTAAATGGAAATACCTGGTCTGTTATTTTTTCTATTTCTCTCCCCCTCGTTCTCTACAATGGATTAGACCAAGTATTTAAATTTGCAGATACCCTTATTGCGGCCAATATGAGCTCTTCAGTAATTTCCACAGTCTCCTTTATTGCTCAAATACAAACTATGTTGTCAGCTATCGGAACAGGGCTAGCAGTAGGTGGTGGTATATTAATCGCTAGATATTATGGTGCTGGGGACATGGAACAGGTAAATAAACACATTAGTACTTTAGTCTGTATTTCTGTAGCCATCGCTCTATTAATTTTGGGTATAACCATTCCTTTTGCATATCCTTTTTTGAGACTTCTTCGTATGCCAGAAGATTTATTAGCTCATGGGGTAACATATT
>CALNCH010000096.1 GCA_937875245.1 uncultured Spirochaetaceae bacterium | reverse complement strand
TTCTTTTTCTGTCAATTCTTTAAATGTAACCGAATTCTTACTTACTCGAGTAGACAAATAGTTTAAATTACCATTAAAAAGGGCAATACCAGAGACAACCTCATGAGTTTTTCCAGAAAATGTTTTAAGAAATTCTTTTGCTTCATCTATATTTTGTGGTTTCCCATACATTTTATCATTTAAAACAATAGCGGTATCTGCACCAAATACCCAACCAATTGTTTGTTCTGGTGGAAATTGCCTAACAATAGCATTTACTTTTTGAGATGCAAAATATTCAGGGGCATCGTAAACACTCATATCATCGGGTTTTATTTCTTCTATGTTTGGGGACATAACTTTAAATGGGATATTCAAAGATTTTAGTATTTCTTGTCTGCGGGGGGACGAAGATGCAAGTATTATTGGTTCCATAGTGTATTTAGAATAACATTATCAGTGGGGTAAATCAATAGAGGAGGCTTATAGAATGTATTCCTAAGAATACATTCTATAAGCCTCCTCAAAAAAAATATACGTTAACTTAGTTGGAAGAAAGTTTAGCTAAAAGATCCAATGCTTTTGTTCTAACAGGTGTAACAAAACGATAGTTACTTGCAATAGCTGCAATTGACTCTATCATAAGAGCATTATCTTCTACTGCAGGTGCTAATTTTTCAAAAGCCTCAAGAATTTCAAAGGCTAAACTATCTGTTGGATTAAGAACAGAAAATCTTCTTTGAATCCATGCAATAGTATTTACAACATCATCCTGTTCATTAATACCAATATCCCCTAATGCACGTACAGCACTTGAAATTACCATAGGTTCTGTATCAGCTAACGAAACCTTTAGCAATGCATTTTTAGCTTCTGGTGTACCAACTTGACCTAAAAGTTCACAAGCTTTTTTCCTTACATCAGGATAATTATTAGCCAGTCGGCCATTAGTTCTTGATTGACTCAAAACACCTTCTCCAGCTAGTGATTGTAAAGATTCTTGGATCTGTGGGCTTACTCGTCCTGCAGCCAATGCACTTTCAATGTGTTGCAACGCAACAAGTTTAGTGTCAAAATCATCAGCAGCACTTAATTCTTTAATAATAATGTCTTCAACTGTACTTAAATATTCTTGTTCAACAGTTGTTTCTGATCTTGTTGTTTTTTGTTGTGCAACAACTAAGCCTGTAAACAATAAAACTATCATTACAGAAGCAATAATCTTTCGCAATTTCATTTAATATCCTCCTAAACTTCTCTCTCAACAAAACTTTCTTAATTATATCGGTACAAACGTACTTTTTCACTATAGCTAGTAATCTAAAAAAAATCAACTTTCTAGTGTTTCTAGTTTTATGTACCATCTATTATTAATTTTTTCAAAATTGTAATAAATAATATCTGTATTTTCACTAACTTGAACCGCTTTTACCAAAGTAGGGGAAATGTAACGAATTTCAGTTACTTCCCGTCCTAACCGTGATGGAATAAAAACAAATTTAAAATAATCTTCAAGATTTCTTAGCCGTAATCCCTTTACAGGTAGTTTTTGTGAAACCTGGGCGAGATTAGCAGATGAAGACCAATATTGTACTGAAGAATTTGTTAAATAACGAACCCAAGAATTATAATTAGCATTTTTCATAATAATGTCTAATTCTGAAATAATCTCCATTATTTTTGCTTTATCAGAAGTGAAATCATCTGCAGAAATTACTACGTCAACAAGATTCTCTGTAGATCTTTTATATTCTTCATCTTCTACAGTGGGAATAACAGGATCTGGTTCAATCACAATTGTTTCAATTGCAGTTGGAGTAGTATCTACAGGTAACTCTTCATTTTT
>CALNCH010000095.1 GCA_937875245.1 uncultured Spirochaetaceae bacterium | reverse complement strand
CTCCATTAATCCAACCAGAAATTTGTTCCAATCCTTCCTTTTCACGAACAGAAGCATCACTTCTTTCAAAAATACCAAAAGGTTTACATACTTCTCTTAAAGCTTCAATTATCTCTTTACGGTATTTATCTACACAAAGGGCTAAAAACTGAATTACTAAAAAAACTCTGTTTTCTATATCCACATATCGTTCAACGATAAGACCTGGTAAATAATCTGCTTCTGCAAAAATTAAACGATATGAATCGCTTTTGTTGTAAAAAGCAAAGCGTAAATCATAAGCTTCTTGAATTCGCTTTGTAAAAAAATCTTGGGTAAAAGGAGATGTCCCCTCTTCAGAAATACCATTTCTACTCATTATACGAACTGTAATTTTTGATTTTTTATTAAAAATACCAGTTCCCAAATACAGGCCAGATTTTGTCATAACTTCTACAACAGAACCATCTGCCAATTTTGTATCAATTATTTTTTCTTGGGAATTTCCATTTTTTATGAAAGCAATTTCATTATCAAAAATCCAAGGAAAACCTTGTTTTATTTCATTTTCTTCTTTTGGGTTTAAAAATACCCGAGGTAATGTACTCATGGGAAAAGAATACGCAGAATAGCACAAAAAATCAAGGGAAGATAGAGAAAAACATATTGCATAAATTAAAATCAAAATATTATATTATTTATAAATATGAAATACGAGAACGCTCAATTCACAAAAAACATTAGAACAGTAAAATTATCCGATGCTCAAGCAATTCTGGATATTTATGCTCCCTATATTACAAATACCACAGTAACTTTTGAATACCAAGTACCATCATTAGAAGCTTTTACCAAGAGAATAGAAACTATATCCAAAGAGTACCCCTATTTAGTCTGGGAAAATGATGGAAAAATTTTAGGGTATGCCTATGGTTCAAAATATGCAGAACGGGAAGCATATCGATTTTCGACCGACTTGTCTATTTACCTCTGCCCGGACTCTCATGGCAAAAAAATAGGCACACAATTATATAGCATCCTCCTTGATTTATTACAAAAAGAAGGATACAGAACATTGTATGCCGTTATTAGTCATCCTAATCTGCCTAGTGAAGGGTTTCATAAGGCATTAGGGTTTGAAGAATTTGCCTTATTCAAAAAAACAGGTTATAAATTTGGCAAATGGATTGATGTACTTTGGATGCAAAAAACTATTAACCCATATGATCAAAATCCAATTCTGGAAAAAGACAAAAAGTAAGCTTTCTTAAGAAAGCATATTATCCATATTATAAGTTTGTCCCCTTGTAAGAGACCCGTTTTCTAAACCAGCAAACAACCATTCCATAGCCCTTACAGAACCCATTGCCAAACCTTCTCGGTTTCTAACGGTGTGTGTAAGTTCAATGGTATCAACTGCTGAATCAAAATAAACAGTATGAGTTCCTGGAACAGAACCAATTCGTGTACTAGAAACATGTAATTGATTATTTTGTGGTTTTTCATGGAATGCATCAAAAATCATTTCAGTTTTTCCTGGATTAGCTTCCATAATCAGTTTTGCAATATCCAAGGCTGTTCCAGAAGGACTGTCTGCTTTTTGGCGATGATGAGCTTCCCATACAGCTACGTCGTATTCTTCATACTGAGCCATAAGAGCTGCTGCATTTTTTACCATACGATAAAACATATTTACACCAATAGAATAATTGGATGAATAAAATAAAGAACCCTTAGAAGATTTTACCAAGGAAGTAACTTCATCTAACTTTTCCATCCAACCAGTTGTTCCTACAACCACAGGAATTTCCATAGGTACTAAAGCTCTAATATTTTCTAATACAGAAGTAGGATGAGTAAACTCAATAACTCCATCTGCACCACACTTTTCTACAACATCAGCTAATTCTGCAGCAGAAGAAACTCTAACAGAAGCATCTGGAGCTGAAATATCAATTGTTGCGACAACATCATGACCACGGAACTTTGCAGCAGCCTCAATCATATGTCCCATTTTTCCGTATCCGGCAAGTGCTATTTTCATTGTAATTCATCTCCTGCTTTGTTTCCAAAATAAGTTTTATGTAAAATCTGTACTACTTCATTTACAGATTCTAAATCACATACCATACTAATATTAACTTGTGAAGCACCCTGACTAATTATATCAGGATTTATATCGGCCTTTGCCAAAGCTTCAAATCCTTCTGCAATAATTTTGCTAGAATGATCTGCATCACAAATAAGTGCTACAATAGCTTTGTTTGGTTCTAGATGGGTTTGTGCAACGCCTTGTAAATCTTCTAAAAGACCAGTTAAGTCTTCATCAGAATTAACAGTAAGTGAAATTGATACTTCACTAGTTGCAATAACATCAATACTAATATCCCATTTCAAAAAGATAGTAAATATATGAGCCATAAAACCAGAAGCTCCTAGCATTCTAGTAGAAATGATATCAATAAGGGTAACATTTTTTACTGTAGATATTGAACGAACAAGAGAAGGTTTTTCTTTGTGTTCATCAATAATTATAGAACCAGGAAAATCAATATTGTAAGAATTCTTTACACGAACCATAGTTCCTGTTTTTTTGCAAGGAATCATTGAACGAGGATGTAATACCTGAGCACCAAAGTAAGCTAATTCAGAAGCTTCTTCGTAAGTAACAACAGGAACAGTACGAGCCTCTTTAACAATTCGTGGATCAGCAGTTAAAATACCATCAACATCTTTCCAGGTTTGAACTTCGTCTGCCCCCATAGCAGCACCAATCATAGTTGCAGATAAATCACTGCCACCACGACCTAATGTAGTTATGTATCCGTTTTTATCTTTTGCAATAAATCCTGTTACTATAGGAATTTCTTTTTGAACCCCATATTTATAATCATTCAAAGCTTCTGGAATATTATCCCAAACTTCCTCTAGTAATTCTGCTGACATAAAACGAGAATCTGAAACAAAACCTATATCCCAAGCATCATAAAAACGAGCACCAAGTCCCTCTTTTTTTAAATATTGAGCCATCATACGAACAGAAAGACGCTCTCCAAAAGAAACCAGATAGTCTCGAGTTCGTTTTGTTAACTCTCGAAGCATTGAAATACCAGTTAACAGGGTTTTTAATTCTCCCAGTAATTCTCGAACAACGGTATCATCTATCCCTAAGGTTTTAGCGGTTGCTAGATGAAGATCTTCAATTTTTTTAATATCTACATCACCTTCAACTGCCCAATCAGCAGCTTCAAGTAAATGATCAGTTGTATCTCCCATTGCTGATAATACAACAACAGGTTTTTTATCTGCATATGCAGTAATAATAGATGCAACGTGTTTGATTCTTTCTGCATTCGCTACAGAAGAACCACCAAACTTCATTACAATCACTTTACATACCTCGTCTCAGTTAATAATTTGACTATATCAAATACCACCAGAGGTTTCAAGACCAATGTGTATATTTATACATTTTTTATGCATTTATTCCTTTCATATCAGCCTTTTATACAATCTCTTGTCTAGGAGACTCATATCAGTTATTATGCATTTATGATTAATAAAGGTTCTCTTGTGTTATATAAAAACCAGTGTGCTTTAGTAACAGAAACTGGTGAAAAAATTACCATTCAATTTTCTACAACTTCGGGTAAAAAAAACATTCTTGAAACCCAAAAAGTTCGTGAAAAAGATATTTGCTTTTTGCATTCAGGTCCTCTTTCACATTTAAATACGATTAATGATAGTACTCCTCAAGAAAAAACCAACATACAAAACCAACTTTTAGAAATTTGGGAATTGTTATCGGCAGAACAAATTCCTTTTTATACTCTTTCTGATATTGGAGATTTAGTTTTTGAAAAGGTAAGTCCTGAAGATATATGGGCTTTATATACTATTTTATGGGAAAACCCTTGGTATCAAAAATTACCTTTGCAACCTCCTGAACAACCTTGTTTTAGTTTGCGCTCAAAAGAAGAGGCAGAAGCATTAATTGCAAAAGAAAGTGAAAAAGAAAAAGAAAATGAAAATAGACAAGGATTTATAACACGATTAAAACAAAAGAAGTTAGACTTACCCTCTGATGGAAAGTTCATGCAAGAAGTGGAAGCTTTAGCCTTAGGAAAAACTGATAAATCTAAAGTATTAAAAGAAGCAGGTTTTAAAGAAACTCCAGAAAAAGCCCACAGTCTTCTTTTGGAAACTGGTATTTGGACTTTAGCAAAAAATCCTCATCCCAGCAGATGGGGACTTTCTATGCAGTCTGCTACTGAACATTTAGCAAAACCAGTCCAAGAAGAAAGAATGGTTGTCCATGGTATTTCTTATGCAATAGACAATAAATGGAGTACCGATCCTGATGATGCAATTGCCTTTGATGGTACTTATGTATGGATCCATATTGCAGACCCAGCCGCAACAGTTTTACCTGATTCAAAAATAGATATAGCAGCCAGAAATCGTGGTGCAACCCTTTACATTCCAGAAGGGGCTTCTCGTATGCTTTCAGAAGAATGTTTAGAAGATTACGCTTTAGGATTAGGACCTCTTCTTGAGGATGGAAGTCCTAGTTTGTCTCGGGCTCTTTCTTTTAGAATAAAACTAGATAATTCTGGTGCTATCGAACAATCTGATATTTTTAAAACTTTAGTAAAAGTACAGCGACTTACCTATGAAGAAGCTGATGAAAAAAAAGATACCCCAGAATTAGCACCCTTATTTGCTATTGCAAAGCAAAACGAAGAGCGTAGGTTAAAAGCTGGTGCAGTTTCTATTACCCTTCCTGAAATACATATTTCTGTTGATAAAACAGATGTTGAGCCTAAAATAACGATTGAAAAACCTTTGCAAACACTCTCTTCTAGCGTTGTACGAGAAATGATGTTACTGGCAGGTGAAGGGGCTGCTCGTTTTGCGTTTAAGAATAACATTCCATTTCCCTATGTAAGCCAAGATACTCCAGATATTCCAAAAGAATTACCGGAGGGCTTGGCAGGACAGTATCGATTGCGACGTTCCATGAAAAGTCGTTCTGTGGGAATAACTCCTTCTCAACATGCAGGTTTAGGGTTAGGAATGTACAGCCAGGTAACCAGCCCTCTTCGTCGATACGGCGATTTAGTTGCACACCAACAATTAAGAGCTTTTTTGGATAATAAAGCTGTTATCTCTAAAGATGATTTACTTGAACGTATAAGTGCAGGGGACGCCGCTTCCAGTGCCGCCACAAAAGCAGAGCGAAAAAGCACATTGCACTGGACTCTTGTGTATTTAAAACAACGTCCTGAATGGACAGGAGAAGCTATCGTTGTTGAACTAAAAGGAAAGCAAGTAGTTATTTTAATACCAGAAATAGGACAAGAAGCAGTAATTAATGGGGATTCTTCTTGGGAACTAAATCATAAGTTAACGGTTAGAGCAGGTAATATTACTATTCCAGAATTGTCCATTACTTACATACCTATAGAATAGTTATTTCTTTTTTTTAATCTATTAAGCAATTTAAGACAATAAAAAAGGCAACCTTTCGGTTGCCTTTCTCTTTTTCAGAACTAACTATTCTGATTTTACAGAATCACAAATGCTGAGTTCTGTTTCTTTGTCAAAGAACTTAGCTTTTTCCATGTTTGGTGTAAAGTTTGCTGTATCACCAATCTGGAATCTGTTTTCTGGAGATGTTCTTGCAACGATAGACTGTGTCTTTGTTGCTAAGAATACGTTTGTTTCAGCACCAAGTGGTTCAACAACTGAAACTTTCATTTGCATGTTGTTTGCTGCAGCTGGTGTTGCTGTGTATACCATATCTTCTGGACGAATACCGAAGTAAACTTCTTTTCCGATATAATCTTTTAATATTTTTGCCTGTTCATCAGTAGGTACGATTTCGAATGATCCTTCATCACCAACAATCTTTCCACCTTTTTCTGAAATCTTTACAGATAAGAAGTTCATTGGGGGTGATCCAATAAATCCAGCTACGAATTTATTGATTGGGTGGTTGTACAAGTACAATGGTGAACCAATCTGCTGAACTTTACCGTCTTTCATAACAACGATTTTATCAGACATAGTCATAGCTTCAATCTGATCGTGTGTTACGTAAATCATTGTTGCATTTAATCTGTGGTGCAAGTCAGAAATTTCTGCACGCATCTGAACACGAAGTTTAGCATCAAGGTTAGACAATGGTTCATCGAAAAGGAATACTTTTGGATTTCGAACAATTGCTCGACCTACTGCAACACGCTGTCTCTGTCCACCAGATAGTGCCTTTGGTTTACGATCAAGAAGTTTTTCGATATCAAGGATACGAGCTGCTTCATTAACACGTCGTTCAATTTCTGCTTTGTCTGTTTTACGAATTTTAAGACCAAATGCCATATTGTCGTAAACAGTCATGTGTGGATACAATGCATAGTTTTGGAAAACCATTGCAATGTTACGATCTTTTGGTGGAACATCATTCATGAGTTCACCATCGATATAAAGTTCGCCTTCTGAAATATCTTCCAGACCAGCAATCATTCGGAGAGTTGTTGATTTTCCACAGCCTGATGGACCTACGAAAACAACAAATTCTCTGTCTTCTACAACGATGTTAGCGTTATCAACTGCGCGAACGTTACCATCGTATACTTTACCAATGCCTTTGAGTTCAACTTTTGCCATTACTCAAAGCCTCCTAAAATTATTTTATGTTCTAATTTTATACGATAAAAAGGGGACTGTCAAATTTATTTTTTTTTCTTGCTTATAAGGTTGATTTACTCTGTTTATTTAATTTTTTTTTCAAGAAAAAATATGCAATAACAGGTATTAAAGGTAAAATAGCAAAGGATACAAAGAAAAATGGATACCCGAAAGTATCTATTAAAAAGCCACCTATAACGTTTCCCACAAAATTTGCAACGCCCACTGCCAAAACAGAATACATGGACATACTGACCACCAAAGACTTTTTATCGGGAGCATGTTCAGTAGCGAAAATAACAGCCACAGGGTGTAACAATCCATAGGTTATTGAGTTGCACAACTGTCCTAAGGCTGCACCAAATAAATTAGGGACACAGATATAGAACAAATTACGAATAGTAGCAAAAATAGCACAAAAAATGAGTAATGAAATAGTATTATATTTACGTATAAACCGATATGAAAAAAACATAAAGGGAATTTCACTCAATGCGGCAAGGGCCCATAATAAGGCGGAGGCATCACTATGAAGATATTCATCTACATACATTGAAAAAAATCTGGTAGAAGGAGTTAATCCTAAAAAAATTAAAAAAAGAGCAATAATCCCAAACCAATATGTAGGTGAAAATTTCTTAAGAGTAGTAAAAATAGATTCTTTTTTAACTTTTGTGTCTAAAGAAATTTCTTCTGAAGTGGAACTATCCAAAGCTGGCTTAAAATGTAAAAGACCAGGAACAAAAATAATTGAAAGTAAAAACAAAGCAGAAGGTAATGCAGTCCAAAATATTTTTTCATTAACGGTAATTGTGTCAACATGTATAACAACTTGTAAAAGAAGATTCATAGAAACAAAGCCTATAGAACCTGCTACTCTCACCTTTCCATAATTATTACGTTTGTCACCAAGAATGGAATTAACTAAAGAATCTGAGACAGGAACGGCCCCTTTAAAGCCTATAGCATATAGAGATAAACAAATTGCAGTTACTCCTAATCCTGGAATGGAGTACAAAGGGAAAGGAATAATTATCATTGCCACAGCAAAAATAATGAGAAAAAGAGAGTATTTCCCTTTTTTAGCAATTATAGGACTTAAAATTAAAGGAAAAACCAAGCCTGATATTTCAAAACAAGCCAATAAAAAGCCAACTAAGGTAGCGGTATATCCCATGTTACGTAAAAACAAAGGTAAATACACATTAATGATGGAATAAATAGTAAACAAAAAGAAAATAGGAATTGACATCTGCATTGTAGTTTAGTTATAGCCTTTTAATGTAGTAATAGCAAGCTGTTTTTTTTCTGATTATATTGACAAAAAAAAAGCACAATGCTATTATCGGTGACGTTGATGTCATAATAGTGACATATGCGGGGATGGTGGAATTGGTAGACACGCCAGCTTGAGGTGCTGGTGGCGCGAGCTGTGCCTGTTCAAGTCAGGTTCTCCGCAAAGGGATTGCAATGCAATCCCTTTTTTTTTGCTCACACTATAGATTAATTGTTTATAAAAACCTAGATAGTACAACCTCTTGCTCTTTTAGGAGTATTCTACATTCCCTTGAATCATACTTACAAAAATACAGGCTATATCCGGATCAAACTGTGTTCCA
>CALNCH010000094.1 GCA_937875245.1 uncultured Spirochaetaceae bacterium | reverse complement strand
GTTATCCGATAATTTGTTAAATCCATTACTAATCCTGGTTCAATATTAAATCCCCAATAATTTAGCAATGGGATGATTTCTGTGTTTTCAGTAGTTTTGGTATTCCAGGATGAATACATATCAGTATAGTTTCTGGAAACTGAAAATAAAACTTTACCGCCGGATAAGACAAAGGATTCAACTTCATTAAGAAAAACTTTATCCATCTCAGAATTACCTAAAATAATAAGGGGAACTTCAGGGGAAACGGTTTCATCAATATGAGTAATTTCAATGCAGGAAAACCCTGCAGACTGAAGCCAGGGTAGCACATAAGACTAATGATAACCCATTCCCCACATAAATCATTATTTGTCTTTGTTTTTGATAAAGCATAGACTGCATTCTTGAAGCAATATCATATTCTAAGCTTGCAGTTGAAAGCACAAAAGGTACCAGCTCTGTAATTCCTTCATACTCAAGAACTATTCCAGAATATACGGTGACAAAGGAGGTTGTTCCCTTGTTTGTAGATTCTATTTGTTGACTTTGAATACCAATAGCTTTTAAATCTGCTTGAATATCTTCTGTTTCAGGATTTATTACAGTAACACCAATTTTATTTGAATAGGTATTGTATGAACGTAAAAACTCTGAAACATCAGATACCTGGGGATATAATGAAGTCAATTCTTTCGATAAATAATATGTAATTTGAAAAGATTCATTTACAGAATCCACTAACTCTTTTGAATATGAACTAAGACTATATTGTTGGTTTTTAGTAGTATCGATTCTGATAAACCAAACTTGAGAATTCCATAAAAAGAGAATTAATAAGGTTACCATACCCCAGATATATTTCTTCGATACCTTTTTTTGACGACTTCGCTGTATATACCATGCAGATGAAAGAAAAAAAACTGTTGTTATAATATAAAAAAAGATATCTCTGGTATCCAGTATTCCTTTTCCTGCTGCATCAAAATGCCATGCAAAAGAAAGATAATTTGTAATTTTAGTAAGAAATGTTGGTAAATTGATATAGAGAGGTATCAAATGAATACTATTCATTACAGACAAGATTAATGCTGTGATACAAAAGCTGCCAACAGGACTTTTTGTAAGACAAGATGCCCACTGGGCAAAAGCCAATAAGGCAGAACCAAATAGAAATATTCCTACAATACCACATATAAGATTTGATACAGAAATATCACCAAAAAAAAGAATTGATAAAGGAATTATTAGTGTTACAAGAAAAGTAATAAAAAAAACAATAACAGAAGCAAGCCATTTTACTAACACTAAAGACATAGTTGATACAGGCAAGGTATCTGAAATTCCTTCTTCATTGGCCCATAAACTCATTGTAAGAGAAGGAATATACAAAATTGAAATATATGGTATAAAAGCAAAGTAAAGCCGTAAGTCGCTGGATCCTTTACCTAAAACAAAAAAACTGTTTCTAAAATAAAAATGTATCCCGATAGCCAAAACAAAAATAATTGAGCTAATCCAAATGGCAGGATTTATTAGAAATAAAAAAAGTTCTCTTTTTAGAAGAGGAAGTATATTATTTTTTTTCATAGCATTTTTCCTATTCAGTTAAACGAAGAAAGGCAGCTTCCATATTTTTTTCTCCAGAAAAATCGCATATTTCTTTTTCAGTTCCAAATGCTTTTAATGTTCCTTTATGTATAACTGCAATAGTGTTACATAAAGCATCAATTTCTTGGAGTATATGGGTTGATATCAGTATAGTTTTTTCTGTAGCCAAAGACAAAACCAAATTACGCATTTCGACAATTTGTCTAGGATCTAGTCCACTAGCAGGTTCATCTAATAAAATAACAGAAGGGTTTCCCGCTAAAGCTCTGGCAAAAGATAGCCGTTGTCTATATCCCTTGGATAATTCCTTGATTTTTTTTGTTAAAACATCACCAATCCAAGTTGACTCAACCAATTTTTCTAATTCTTCATCAACTTCTTTTTTGGATAATTCTGGTCGCCTAATTTCTAGTTCTGATTTAAGAAATTCTAGGACCCTAAAATCTGGAATAAAGTTTGGTTGTTCTGAAACGAATCCTACTTGAGATTTAACTATCACAGGATTATCCTCAACAGAGATACCATTTACTAAAATTGATCCAGAATCAGGAAAATGAATACCGGCAATAGCCTTTAAAATGGTAGTTTTTCCAGCTCCATTTAATCCCACTAACCCAGTAACTTGTTTTTGTGGAGCGGTAAAGGAAACATTGTCTACTGCTTTTATTTTTCCATAATTTTTAGTAAATGATTTTAATTCAATCACACCTTAATCCTTAAACGGTATATCAAAAATCATACGGTCTTTGGTAAGCATCGTCTTAGGGAAAACAGTTTGAGCTTCAGAAAGTAACAATTTTAATTCACTATCTGTATATCGAGGGCTATAATGAATTAATGCCATCTTATCAACATTGGCGTCTTTTGCAATGGTTGCAGCTTGTTTTGAAGTCATATGTTTTTTTTCTGCGGCCTGATCTTCAAATTCTTCTGTAAACATACCTTCACAAATAAGCAAATCAGAACCTTTTACTTCATTTGCAATAGAGGGTAAATATTGAGTATCTGTTACGTAACTAAATTTACGACCAGATCGTCTTGAACCCATTACTTGTTCCGGATGAACTAAACTTCCATCTGAAGCTTCTACTATTTCTCCAGACTGTAGTTTTGACCATAATGGCCCACAGGGAACTTGTAACTCTCTTGCCTTTTCAGGATTAAACTCACCTGGTCTATCTAGTTCTTCTAAGGTATATCCTACACAAGTTTTCGTATGTTTTAGTGGAAATGCTCTAATATAAAAGCCATCTCCTTCGTAACAAAGGCAAGGAGCTGTAATTTCTTGTACAATAATAGGATAATTAATATACATGTCCAAAACTTTTCTACTTGTTTCTATGTATTCCGCTATTTTTGGTGGTCCATAAATATATAAAGGTTCATCTCTGTCTACTTGACTTGATAACATTAATATTCCAGGTAATCCGGTAACATGATCAGCATGAGTATGACTTACAAAAATAGCATTGATTTTTTTCCATTTTAGATTTAAACGTTTAAGAGAAACTTGAGTCCCTTCTCCTCCATCAAATAAAAAAAGGTCTCCTTCTCGTCTTAACAATACTGAAGTTAAATGACGATACGGTAGAGGCATCATTCCCCCACAACCCAAAACAAAAGCTTCCATATTCATAATTTGACTATATCTGAAATAAAGAGAAATGAAAAGTCGTTATTTTATTGACAATATATTTTCATATTGTTAAGTTTAGTATATGAAAACAATTCTTTTGGTTATAGATCCTCAAAATGATTTTTGTTCTCCAAAGGGTTCATTATTTGTTCCTGGAGCAGTAGAAGATTGCGAAAGATTAGCTTATTTTATACAAAACAACAAAACACAGATTGATTCAATTTCAGTAACACTGGATTCTCATTCTTGTTATCACGTCGCACATGGTGTCTTTTGGCAAGATCAAGACGGAAATCATCCAGAACCCTATACTCAAATTACTTACAATGACTTTGAGAATGGTATTTGGAGACCAGTTGACAGTTCATATAACAAAAAAATTGAAAATTATTTATTATCATTAGAGAGTAAGGGGCGCTATAAATTAGTTATTTGGCCTCAACATTGTATTGTAGGTACAAGTGGCTCAGATATTTATCCAAGCGTATATAAGGCCATTAATGATTGGGAAATGAGTCATCCTTGTAAAAATATGGGTATTATTCGAAAAGCTTTAAATCAATGTACAGAGCATTATAGTGCAGTTCAAGCTGAGGTACCTGATCCTTCCGATGATTCTACAAAAACAAACTTCAGTTTGATTGATTTATTAAAAGATGCTGATAAGGTGTATATCGCAGGAGAAGCTCTTTCTCATTGTGTTGCAAATACAGTAAGTGATTTAGCTATATATATTTCCCCTGAGAAAATGTATCTATTACAAGACTGTACCTCTTCTGTAAAAGGATTTGAGGCTCAGGGTGATGAGTTTTTGTCTCTGATGAAAGCAAAGGGAATGAAAACTGCAAGTTCCAGTGATATAATCTAAAAACTTGCAGAATAAAGAATAATTATACTGGCAGTCTTTAACGACC
>CALNCH010000093.1 GCA_937875245.1 uncultured Spirochaetaceae bacterium | reverse complement strand
AAACGAGCTTTTCTATTTAGGTTCACCTTTTTTAGGTCTCATTTCTCTTATTCCTCTGTATATTGCGCTCTCAAAAACTACCAGTTTTAAACGTGCAGGGTTTTTAGTATCTCTGCAAATAACAACAGTACATGTACTTTCAAGTTTTTGGTTAGGAAATTTCAAAGACTTTGCTATTTTTACCTTAGGTGGAACTACTGCTCTATATCTTGTATGGGGCTATTTTTTGGGACAGCTATTATACAGTCCTTTTTATTTTTTTAAAAGAACTCTTATTACTCAAAATCATTTTTTTTCCATACCCTGTAAAGTACTTTATTTTGCTGGTGTATGGACTTTAATCGAGTGGTATAAATCTACTGGATGGTTAGCCTACCCTTGGGGTACACTAGTCATGAGTGCCTACAAATGGTCTTACATAACTCAAATAGTTTCTATTACAGGAACTTGGGGAATTAGCTTTTTATTTGCTTTTTTTGCTGGGGTGGCGGCAGAAGGAATACAAAATGTTGGAACAAAAAATACTAGTTATACCAATGTTTTATTTTGTTGTGTAGCTCTTTTTGGCTGTACCCTAGCTTTTGGCATTGTAGAATATCACAAAGAAAAGACTCCTATAGATTATATTGAAACAGTAATAGTACAACAAAATTTGGACTCTTGGGACAGTGGAAATGATAATGAAGCTATTTCAGTATCTTTAAATTTAACGGATAAAGCTATCTCTGAAGCAAATAAAACTCCTAATTTAGTAATTTGGAGTGAATCTGTTTTAAATTATACTCATCCAGAATCAGCTACCTATTATCAAGTATACCCTAAATCCCGGCCCTTAGTATCAGCAATAAATGAATTACAAATTCCCTTTATTATTGGTGGACCAGTCACTATAAATCAAGAAAAACAATGGTATTCAAATGCCGCCCTCTTCTTCGACAAGAATGGTGTATTTTCAGATTTTTATGGAAAAATTCAATTAGTTCCATTTGCAGAAGCTATTCCCTATCAAGAAGAAGAATGGATACAAAACCTAATGAACTCTCTTGTTGGTTTTTCTAGTGGGTGGGTTTCCGGTCCTTATTACAATTTATTCACCATTGATAGTATTAATGGCAATCCCATAAAAATCAGTACCCCTATCTGTTTTGAAGATGCTTTTCCCTATGTATGCAGAAATTTAGTAAAAGAAGGAAGCCAAGTTTTTTACAACATAACCAATGATTCTTGGTCCTTAACTAAATCTGCAGAATATCAGCATTTTGCCATAGCTTCTTACAGAACTATTGAAAACAGATGTACTATGGTTAGGAGTACCAACTCAGGTTATTCAGTAGTAATAAGTCCTACTGGAAAAATTTTATATGACTTACCCCTATTTGAAAGAACTTCAATGCAAGTCCCTGTTCCCGTTTACGAAAAAGAAGTAACGATCTACAGTCAATTAGGAGATTGGCTTCCCTACACTCTTCTTTTTCTTTGGTCTATCTATTTTGTTACAGTAGCTTGGAAAACAGGACATCCAAAAAAAATAATACCGAATTTTCATTGTAAACCTGAATAATTTTCATGGTTGACAATATTTTTTTTAATTGATATGTTATCCCCATGAAAAACAACAAAGTATCCAATATTCGTTCAGTATTTGTAGCTCTTTTTGCTGCCCTTGTAGCAGTAAGTGGTTTTATTGCAATTCCGGTAGGCCCTTTAGGCGTTCCTATTGTATTGCAAAACATGATGGCTGTATTAACGGGAGCTCTGCTAGGTGGAATACAAGGGGCTGGAGCCTTGGGTTTATTTTTACTAGCAGGCATGTTAGGACTGCCCGTTTTTTCTGGTGGACGAGGTGGAATAGCTCATCTTTTAGGGCCTACCGGAGGTTTTTTAACGGGTTATTTTATTGCAGCGTTAGTAGTTGGTTTATTTATTGGTAAACCTTCCACAGAACAGCAACCTCCAGTATTTAGAATTATAGCTGGCTGTTTATTAGGTTATATTGTTTTATACATTCCTGGTATTCTTCAGTTTATGAAAGTAACGGGTAAGCCACTTCAAATTGCACTCACCGCTTGCGTTATTCCATATCTCCCAGGAGACGCTATCAAATTACTTGTTACTATACCATTAGCAGTAACATTACGACCAATTGTAGCCAGATATATTTTTCCAGAAGAAGTATCTTTATACTAATCATGATGAATAATGCAATAGTATTACAAAATATTA
>CALNCH010000092.1 GCA_937875245.1 uncultured Spirochaetaceae bacterium | reverse complement strand
TAAAGGAAATGATGATGATTACAGAACGGTAATGCATTTTCATCCAAAAATTGCACCTATTACTGTTGCAGTACTTCCATTGATGAAAAAAGATGGATTAGCAGAAATGGCAAAGGAAATTCAAAACGAATTGAAAGAAGATTTTGTTACTGATTATGATCAAGCTGGTGCTATTGGTAAACGATATCGCCGACAAGATGAAGTTGGTACTCCATTCTGCGTTACTGTTGATTATGATTCAAAGGAAGATAACACTGTTACGCTCCGATTCAGAGATTCAATGGAACAGATTCGTATTCCACGTTCTGAACTATCAGCACGAATTCATCAGGAAATTAAAAATTATAAACGCGTGTAATACGCTTTGTTGAGGTCTTAAAAAATGGAATATGTTGCATTAGGTAAAACCAGTTTAATGGTAAGTAGAACAGGATTTGGGGCTTTACCCATACAAAGGGTTACAGATTTAGAAGAAGCCGTTAAAATCTTGAGAAATGCCTATGAGGGTGGTATTAATTTTTTTGATACAGCCCGCGCATATTCCGATAGTGAGACAAAACTAGGCTATGCTTTTGGTGGTATTCGCAAAGATGTATGCATTGCCACCAAAACAGCAGCAAAAAATAGAGAAGAATTAAAAAAAGATTTAGAAACTTCTTTGGAAGCACTTCAAACTGATTATATCGATTTATACCAATTACATAATCCTTCCTTTTTGCCAGTACCTGGTGGAGAAGATGGTTTATATGACGCCTTACTTACAGCACGTGCTGAGGGTAAAATTCGCCATATAGGAATTACCAATCATTCTTTGCAAATCATAAAAGAAGGAGTGCTTTCCGGACTTTCCGAAACGGTGCAGTATCCTTTTAGTTTATTATCAACAGATGAAGAAAAAGATTTAGTAGCCTTATGTGAAAAGCAAAATGTTGGCTTTATTGCTATGAAGGCTCTTTGTGGTGGTTTGATTACTAACATTCCACTAGCTTTTGGCTTTCTGCGTCAATATGAAAATGTAGTCCCTGTTTGGGGAATGCAAAAAGAAGAAGAAGTACAACAAATTTTGTATTTTGAAGGTCATCCACCAATTATTAATGAGCAATTTAAATTAGAAGTTGAAAAAGAAAAAGCAACTCTTAGTGGTGATTTTTGTCGGGGTTGTGGATACTGTATGCCTTGCCCAGTAGAAATTCCCATTAACAATGCAAATAGAATGAGTCAATTATTACGACGTGCAGTGACCGCTTCGTTTTTAACACCTGAATGGTTATCTGATATGGAAAAAATCGAAAACTGTACTAAATGTGGGCAGTGTGCAACAAAATGCCCATATCACTTAAAGCCTTTTGAAACATTACCAAGTCATCTAGCAGATTACCGAGAATTTTATAGTAAAAAAGACTAATAATACTTAGGGTTTAACTGAACTAATACGTCTTGAATTTCTTCTTTAGTCATTACTCGAGAAATTCTAACACCTGATTTTTCTCCGGTAGCAATTGTTTTGCTTTCAGTAGAATTAAGAGCTAACAACTGAACTATAGGATTTTTTGGGTCTTCTGGATTTGCATCAATAATCTGTCCAATTTTACCATCTGATAGGTATACATAACTTCCAATAGGGAACAAAGATAAACTATATAATAAAGCTTTTATTACATTTCCATCATATTGATTACCTTCATTCTTTAATAATTCTACCATAGCAGCATATGAGCTTTGTGCTTTTTTATAATGGCGAGGTGCGGTAATAGCTTCAAAAGAACAGGCTACAGAAATAATTTTTGCATACATAGAAATCTTATCCCCTGGAAGTTTTCGAGGGTATCCAAGTCCATTTTCCTTTTCATGGTGTTCAAGAACACCTAAAGTAATAGCCAATGGGAATTCATAACTTTTCAAAATATTAAAGAGGCCGATCATTCATATAAAGCTGAGGAGGAAGTCGAATCATACCAATTTCATGAAGAACACAAGAGACACCTAGTTCTACTAATTTACTTAATGGTAGTCTTAGTTGTAGCCCAATAGTAAGGGCATAAATAGTAGATCGCATGGAATGACTTACCAAAAAGTTTTTGTTTTGAGCGTCCATTGATGGTTGAACTCGGAGAACAAAACGTTTGTTTTCTTTAACAAAGACACACAAATCTTTTACTGTTGATGATATTTCATCTAAATTTAGTTCTTCGCCTATATCAGATTTATCTCTTACCTTACCAT
>CALNCH010000091.1 GCA_937875245.1 uncultured Spirochaetaceae bacterium | reverse complement strand
CCAAATAAAGAATGAATATTTTCAATTCCTTGTTTAATTTCCAATGAAGAAAGCCCTAATTCTTCACCAATTGCAATGGCTGCAAGGCAGTCATAAAAATTATACTTTCCAGGTAAAGAAAGGGTTATTGATCTATTCTTATAGAAAAAAGAGGTTCCTTTTATTCCTAAATTTTGAACATTAGTAACAGTTGGCATAGACTGCAAACCAAAAGTTTTTATAGTCCCTTTTACTTCTTCAGCTAAAAAAGAAGCATAACTATCAGTTTCAGGAACAAACCCTATGGATTTTTCAGAAAAATGTGAAAAAATTTGTTTTTTTTCATGGGCAATTTGATCTTTTGTACCGAGAATACCAATGTGGGCAGTCCCGATATTTGTGATAATACCAAAGTCAGGAAAAAGAACAGCCGCTAATTCTGAAATTTCCCCCTTTCGATTCATACCCATTTCAAAAACTCCTACCTGATGATGAGTAGAAATTTTAAAAACAGACAAAGGTAATCCAGTTTCAGAATTTAAATTTCCTTCTGTCATTACTACATCAAAATGTTGTTTTAAAACAGAAGCAACTAATTCTTTTGTGGTAGTTTTTCCACTTGAACCTGTGATACCAACTTTTATCAGTGATGGAAATTGAGATACATAGCAAGATGCAGCTTGTTGTAAGGCAGTTAATGTATTTTCAACAATAATTAGACACACACCTTTTTTTGAAATACTCTGGTATTTTTCAGAATATTCAGAAATTGAACTGTTAGCTACAAAAATTACGGAAGCACCTTTTTCTGCAGCAGATTCTACGTACTTATGTCCATCTTGTAGTTCTCCGATTAAGGGAACAAAAAGAGTATTCTCTACAACTTGTCGGCTATCTGTTGCTACCGAAGAAAAAAATATTTCTGTAACTGTTGAATCAAATAACTGGCCTCTTACACTGGAAACCAGTTGATTCAACGTCAATAAACTTACAACTTCACTCATTTTGGTTTTTTCACCTCTATTCGAACAATATCTTTGCTAGAGGCTTTTTCCATGCCTAATTCTTCTATAGCAATTTTTTCTATTCGAGCAGAACTGGACAAAACTCCTATATCACTAATTAATCTTTTATTTTTCTCAATCAACTCTGATTGTTTTTTTTCTAAAGAAGTAACTTCTTTTGTTAATTTAGAATATCTATGAGATTGGACTCCACTAAGAGCTAAACAAGCTGGGATTGATAATATTAAGAGAAAAATACCCATATTTGATACTACTTTTTTCATTTTCCTGTTCCTTCTTATAGTTTCCGTACAACTCTCAATTTAGCGCTTCTAGAAGGAGAATTGTCTTCCACTTCTGTATCAGTAGGTCCAACAGGCTTTCGTGTTAGCACTTCTGCCCGAGGTTTTCCTCCACAATTACATATCGGCTGTTCAGGAGGGCAAATACAGCTTTTCCCTAAGTCCCTAAAATAATTTTTAACAATTCTGTCTTCCAGAGAATGAAAGGTTATTACCCCCATTTTTCCCTTAGGTTTTAAAACCTTAAAAGCCGTTGCCAATACCATTTCTAACCTGTCCAACTCACCATTTACTTTTATACGAATGGCTTGAAAGGTTTTTGTTGCTGGGTGAATTCCACCATGCCTATATGGAGATGGAACTGCACTGTAAATAATGTCAGCTAAAACCTTTGTAGACACAATTCGTGATAGCTTACGATTTTCCACAATAGCCCGTGCAATTCGACGACTATAGCGTTCTTCACCATATTGAAAGATAATATTAGCTAAATCTTCTTCATTAGCCGTATTAACCAATACCTCTGCAGAATCGCCTGCACTAGGATTTAAACGCATATCTAATGGTTCGTCATATCGAAAAGAAAAACCTCGGCCGGATCTTTCGTAATGAAATACGGAAATCCCTAAATCAAACAAAAGAAGATCCGGCTTCGGCATATCATCTGGATATGTAGCATAAAACTCGTTGAACCAACCTAAATGAAAATGCATCCGATCACCAAATGGAGCTAATCGCTCACGTGCTCGTGCCTGAATTTTCGAATCAGCGTCCAAACCCAGAATATGTAAACCAGAATACCGAGTCAAAAAAGCTTCTGAGTGGCCACCCTCCCCTAAGGTAGAATCAATCATAAAACAATCTGATTCATAGGGTTCTCCTACAGGTGATAAGTAATCTAATGTTTCCTGTAATAAAACTGGAGTATGGATAATTTCCATGTACATTTCTCCTGTAGCTTTTCTTAATTTACAAACAAATATTATTTAATTCTTCTGTTGCTTCTTTAAACGATAAGTCTGTTTCATCAAGATACCTTT
>CALNCH010000090.1 GCA_937875245.1 uncultured Spirochaetaceae bacterium | reverse complement strand
ATCTTTTTGGACCAAGACCGCTTCTCTGAAGAAGATAATTTGGTTTTAGGTCGGTGTATAACAGAGCTTTCAAAACTTATTGATATTGAAATTGACTACCCCCAGTTACAAATAGAAAAACCTTTTGATTTTTTTGTCACTTATTTAGGTACAAAGGATTATTTACCTCAAAACACGGTTAGAGGGGTTTCGATTTTTCCTTACAAATTAGTTGCAACAGCACCTTTTGATGTCCATATCCTGCTAAATGCTTCTCAAGAATCACTCACTGTTTTATTTAAGCAATTAAGTTTTTTAAGAGAAGATAAACGGAGAACCTTAGAACTAGAAGATGATAACTCCTCCTTAGCCTTTATTCGCCTTTATGCAAACCAAAGTAATATAGAAACTCGTTTTTCTTGTGCCAGCAAAACTTTTACTGGTTACGCAATTCCCCACAATTTTTTTGCTGTACAACAAATTGCCCCGGACAATTCTCAAAATCCAGAAGACCTATTGCGATACGAAAAACAATGGTTTGAATCTCAACAAAAAATACCTGCACCCCAAACAATTACTTCAATGCAAAAAAAAGGATTTGACACCTGGGTAACAAGAAATAGAAATGAAGAAAAAAACTCTATAAGCAAAATAATTAGTTCTGAAATTAGAAACATTATTGATGAAAAATTTCGTACAAAAGAAAAGAAACTTTCTATATCTCAGTCAACATTAAAAAAATATTTTACCTGTCCTTATATGTGGCTTTATGAACGTATTCTTAAAATGGAAGAAATTACCTTAGATGCTTCTCTTATGGAAGATCGCTGGTTAGGTACCATTTACCACCAAATTCTTTCTCTGTTTTTTCAACCCCTTTCCAACAAAAAAGAAAAGCTTTTACCCCTAAACACAAATAAAACCCTGCCCGAGGAATATGAAAAAGCCTTAAAAGTTGCAACTAGAGAAGTTATTGCACAATATCAAGCCAGTCTTATCACAAAACAATTACTTGAAACTCAAGAAAACTCTATTTATTCCACTCTGGAAAGTTGCGTATCCCATTTCTTAGAAATTTTTCATGGCCACATAATCTTAGGAACAGAAAAAGAATTATCTGTAGAAAAGCCAAATTATGTGTTAAGGGGAACAATTGACCTTATTCTTGTAACTGGAGACGAAGAATCTAACATAGTTTTAGTAGATTTTAAAACAGGAACTTCCCCTTCCTTAAAAGACAGTATTGCATCTTGTGATGATGAACAAAGCTTAGCCGATTTCCAATTTGCTACTTATGTAACCCTATTTGAAAATAACAATGAAAATTTCTGCCCTGGCATGGAAGTTTCAAAAGCGGCCTTTTTTAGTATTCAAAAACGGGAAATAAAACCTATTATAGGAAAAATAAAAGAGAAACAAAGAAAAATAATTTTTCGACATGGAGATGACTTAGGTAACTCTTTTGATCCCACAATCCAACAACTAGAAAAATACATTCTACAATTTGTAAAGGATATAGATACTCGTCAATTAACATCCATGGAACAAGTAAGCTATTCCACTTGCAGAGGATGTAATTACCGTACTATTTGCCGAACAACCTATAAAGTATCTGGAGAATCTCTATGAGCCAACAAAGTATTACTGGAAAAAAAAGTCCTAACTCTGAACAAAGAAAAGCTATCGAACAATTACAAAACTCTGTTGTGGCAGCGGGGGCAGGTTCTGGAAAAACCTTTGTCCTAGCAGAAAGGTTTTCTTATCTTGTTGTACAAAAAGGGTATAAGGTAGATGAAATTCTCACCCTTACTTTTACCAAAAAAGCTACTTCGGAAATGTATGGTAGAATTTATACTACCCTTGGACAATACAGCACTCAATCTTCTGGCATAGAACAAAAAAGAGCACAAGAAGCTCTTCAAAATTTTCATAAGGCAAAAATACAAACCTTAGATTCTTATTGTAATTATGTTGTACGAATGGCTTCTAATGTATATGGAATCAGCCCTAATTTTACTCTTGATGACAAAAAAGCAAAAGAACAAGCATATAAGATGGCTCTTCCCTTTTTACTAGCACATAAAGATAATAAAGCTGTTCAAGAATTGGTTCAAACAGGGAAATTTGACGAGATTGCTAATTCTGTATTTGCAAATACCATTTTATACAATACTACAATAGCAAATCCCATACACTTTCAGGATACCCTTGAAAGACAAACAGAAAAAATAGGTTTAGATTGGGAAAAACTGATAAAAGAAATAAATACAACTGTTCATGGAATAGAAAAAGGGATAGAAGAATTATCTACTGAAAAAACTCCTTCTGCTCTGTATACTAATGCTAAAAAGGTTTTTGATACCTATAGATCTCAATTGCAAGAAGAAATTCCTTTTACCATTGCTATACAAAATCTGTCAGAAGAAGAAGAAAAAGAAATTGAAAACTATGCTAATGCTTTATATCAGTTAGTAAATATTACCCTATCAAACAAAAAATGTGTATTAAAAGATGAAATAAATAACCTTCGAGGGCAATATAAGGCACTAACTTCTCTCATTAATTATGTTTTACAATACCCTACTATTCAAACAGTTATTCCTCTCTTACAAGAGTTTCAAGAAGAATTTAACGCTTTTAAACGCACATCTGGAATTCTCACCTTTGGAGACATTGCACAGTTAGCCTCCCGTATTCTTAAAGAACAAAAAGAAATTCGGCAGTTAGAAAAAAGTAATTATAAAGCAATAATGATAGATGAATTCCAAGATGATAATGAAATTCAAAAGCAAATGTTGTATTACTTAGCAGAAAAAGAAAATTCCTTTTCAGAAGACATAATTACCGCTGATATGCTGGAAAGTGAAAAATTATTCTTTGTTGGAGATGAAAAACAATCAATTTACCGATTTAGAGGGGCAGATGTTTCTGTTTTTAGACAACTATCAAAAGATTTAGAAGAAGGGCAACTGTTTTTAGAAACAAACTATCGTTCTCATCCAGCTCTTATTGCAACTTTTAACTCTATTTTTGGCGGTTACGCCTATCCAACAGATTCAAATGCTTCTCCTAGTTATCCTTCAATTTTTCTTCAAGGAAATAATCTTCCCCTTTATGAAGCAGGGTATAATAAAGTTAATTGGGATCCTCAAAAAAATGAAGATACAAATTATGAGCCTCGTTTTCACATTTCCCTGATTAATAGCAATGATGATAGCTCTGAAAATGAAGATAATGAAGAACCTTTACTAAACGCAGAAACAGAAGCCTTTTATGTGGCAGAAAAAATTCGTAATTTATTAGATGGAACTGCTAAAGTAGAAAATAAAACCTTGCCAGCTGTTAAACCAGAAGATATTGCTATCCTCTTTAGAAAATATACAAATCAATATTTATATGAAAAACACTTAAAACTTCAGGGAATTCCTTTTTCAACAGACACTATGGTAGGTTTTTTTACCGAAGGTCCGGTGAAT
>CALNCH010000089.1 GCA_937875245.1 uncultured Spirochaetaceae bacterium | reverse complement strand
CAGCATTATATTCTGACAATCAAGACAAGGTTACGGAGTTACTCCAAAAAGCGCAAAGTCATATCAACCATAGTTTACAAGAAGTTCGACAAGCAATGAGAAAACTACGATCAACTTCAAAAACAACCTTGCACGGTAGTAAGCTCATTAGATACCTCGTTGAAAATTTTGAATCAGTAACAGGAATTAAAGTTCAGTTAGATTTTATTTCCTTTCCACGCTTTATTAGTATCAAAGTCGAAGAAGTTGTATACCGGCTCTTGCAAGAATCTATGACAAATGCATTTAAACATACAAAAGCAAGTACAATTTATATAACTTTTTCAACAATAGGAAGTGCCTTGTTTATTTCTATCCGTGATAATGGTGAAGTTAATATCGAATTACCAATTGCAGAAGGTATTGGTATTAAAGGAATGCGGGAACGTATAGTAGAATTAGGTGGTCACTTAAAAATACAACCAGCACAAGATGGATTTACCGTTACTGCCTATATTCCATTAGAAGAAAAGGAAAAGGAGATGCCCCTTAATGCCTGAAAATCAAAAAAAAGACCCAATTAGCATACTACTTGTTGACGATCAATATCTTTTTTTAGAAAGTTTAAAACTGGTACTAACAACTCTTGCCCCTGATTTTAAAATTGTTGGCACCGTTCAAAATGGACAAGAAGCTTTAGATTTTATAGAAAGTACAAAGGTTGACATTATTCTTATGGACGTATATATGCCTATCTTAGATGGAGTGGCAACAGTAAAATTAATTTCTAAACAATACCCAACAATTTCTGTTATTATGCTTACCACCTTTGAAGACGACGATTATGTTACCGAAGCTCTTGTTCATGGAGCAAAAGGATATTTATTAAAAAATATAGCCCCGGACATGCTTGTTTCTGCAATTCGAGCGGTTCACACTGGTACAATATCAATTGATCAAAACATTGCAGTTTCCCTTATTCAACAATTAAAAAATAAACCCACTAGCGAAAAACAAGAAGACCTTCCCGATTGGTTTTACGAGTTAACTCATAAAGAACGGCAAATAATAAAACACATTTTACGAGGTCTTTCCAATAAAGAAATTGCTGCAGAAGTTTTGATTGGGGAGCAAACAATTAGAAATTACATAAGTTCTATTTATGATAAACTTACCGTTTCTTGCAGAAAAGACGCAATAAAAAAAGCACAAGAAATACCTCTATTTTATTTAGAATAACTATCTTACCTTCGCTTTGTAAAAAGGAAAATTCCCCCAGAAACTACAAAATAGTACATGGTAAGTACAAAAACTAGTACATTTGTCATTTGTGCGTATCTTCTAACCACCCTTACACTTAGTATAAAAGAACATAGGTTCTTAAAACCGAAAAGGAGATGTATATGGGAAAAAAAGTACGAATAATTGCCTTTATAGCACTATGCTTAATTGTAATTATGCCTCTAACAGCTGGTGGTTCAAAAGATGCTAGCAAAAAAGCAGATTCAGTAGTATTAACTATGGGATCTTGGCGTGCAGACGATGTAACAGGCTGGAATGCTCTTTTAGCAGAATACAAAAAAGCCACAGGTGTAGAAATTCAATTCAAACCTACCAACCCACCTGATTATAATGCAACACTCAGACTTCAACTAGAAAGTGATACAGGACCAGATCTTATGTTCGCTCGTTCTTACGACACTGGGGAAGATCTTTTTAATAAAGGCTTTTTTGCTGACGTTTCAAATGTTAAAGGCTTAAAAGAAAACTTTACAGAAGGAAACAGAGCCCCATGGACAGCATCTAATGGAAAATCCTTTGCAATTCCTCTTTTTGCTGTTGTACAAAGTGTATTTTACAATAAAGACATATTTGCTGCTCACGGCTTAAAAGTACCAAATACCTGGGAAGAATTCCTTGTAGTATGTGACACACTACAAAAAGCAGGTATTACTCCTTTAGCAAACGGACTTGCCGACGAATGGGACATTAACGAATGTTTTATGATGGGAATTCTTCCTAACTTTGTTGGTGGATACCAAGGTCGCCTTGCTTACGAAAGTGGTAAAAACAAATTTAACGATGCAAATATGGTAAAAGCCTTCCAAGCAATGGCAGATGTAGCAAAATATTGCCCAAGTGGATTTGAAGCAATTGGCTATAACGACTCATCAGCTCTTTTTGCTACAGGAAAAGCAGCAATGTATGCAGATGGTTCATGGACTCTAGATGCATTTGCAGATATGGACGCAGAATGGGGCAACTTTGCTTTCCCAGCACCAAAAGGCTCAAAGGCTGCAATTACTTTCCACGCAGATGCAGGTCTTACCATGAATGCTGCAACAAAACATCCAGAAGAAGCAAAAGCCTTTCTTGAATGGCTTTGTACACTAGAAGGAGCCACTGTTACTGCAAAATATTTACCTAACGGCTTTTATCCAATGATTAATGCTAACATTAAAATTGCTGATGCACACAGTGCAGAACTTTATGGCTTAATTCAAGGCAAAGACCAAGATGTTCGATTCTGTTGGCCACGTCTTATGAGTAGTGAGCCATCAGGCTACGTACTTATGAACGAAGGTGTAATTAGCGTTATGAAAGGTCAAAAAACAGCTCAACAAGCTGCAAACGATTTTGCAAATGGTCTTGCAAAATGGTACAAGCCTAACTAATTTATCTTCTAAGACCGAGTCTAATCGTGGCATCAATAAGGCAACCCTATGCCACGGACTCGGTTATTTTTTATAATAAAAAAATATGGAGGCGTAGCTTTTGAAAAAGCACACACTACAAAACTGTATATGGTATGTTTACATACTACCTGCATTATTTTTCTATCTTTTTTTCATGGCCTGGCCTCTTGCTGATTCTATTAGAATGAGTCTGTATTCAAACACTAGTTCTGGAATTGCAGGTAAAACCTTTGTGGGGTTTGATAATTATATAAAACTATTTACCAATCCAGATATATCTGCTCGGTTTTGGGGAGCATTCAAAAACACCTGGTATTTTTTCTTTATAAACATGATATGCCAAAATGTTCTTGCAGTAAGTTTTGCCTTAATGCTTACAGAAAAAACCATGAAGGGCTCTAGAATCTACCAAACAATTATTTTTATTCCAGTAACCTTAGCTATTTTAGTTACTGGGTATTTATGGAAATTAATTCTTAACCCACAATGGGGTGCAATAGCCCTTTTGTTACAAAATCTACAACTATCTAGTTGGGTAAAACCTTGGTTAGGTGATGAAAAATACGCCCTTACCATTGTCTCACTTGTTTCTTCATGGCAATGGGTTGGTATACCCACTATGATGTTTGTTACAGGCTTGCAAAATATATCTGAAGATATACTAGAAGCAGCAGAAATAGATGGGGCTTCAAAATTTGTACAAATATTCAATATAAAGCTTCCACTTATAAAACCAGTTCTTGGAATTGTAACAATTTTAACCTTTGTGAATAACTTTAACGCCTTTGACGTAGTCTATGCCATGGAAAACGTAAACGGTGCACCTCAATATAGCACCGACTTAATTGGAACCTTGTTTTATAGGATAGGCATTGCAGGGCAACACCCTGTAGGAATTCCTAATCCAGGTCTTGGAGCGGCAATAGCAACAAGCACCTTTTTAATGCTTATGGGTGGAGTAGTATTAATTTTACGACTCACAAAATCAAAAAATTAGGAGCCTTACTATGAAAAACAGAACACCAATTAAAAAAAATACATCAACTTCCCTTAAAATGCAAAATCGCCATATTGGCTCTCATGTGTTTTTATTACTATGGTCCCTCATTGTAATCTTTCCCATTTGGACCATGGTTGTAAACTCATTTAAGTTTAAACTGGATATCTACAAGGACCCATTTGGACTACCCAAAAAATGGAACTTTGATAGTTATGGATCAGTCTTTAGGGATAGCGATTTTTTGGTGTACTTCAAAAACAGTTTATTTGTTACCGTTGGATCAATTATTATTGTCCTTATTTTAGGCTCTCTGGCCTCTTATGCCCTAACACAGCATAAAACTAAAACAACAAATTTTTTATACCTCTTTTTTATTGCGGGGATGATGTTACCCTTAAAAATTGGAAGTATTAAACTCTTAGAAATAGTTAAAGCACTAGGCTTGTTAAACTCAATTTATGCCCTCTTTCCAATTTACATAGCAATGGGGCTCCCTATCGCTGTTTTTGTGCTAACTCAATTTATTAGCGACATACCCCACGAACTTATTGAAGCCTCTGTTATAGACGGTGCAAGTAGATTTAGAATATATTGGCAAATAATTATACCCATGATAAAACCCGCTCTTGCTACAGTTGGTATTTATAATCTTGTTCCCTTTTGGAACGATTTATGGTTTCCTTTAATTTTTATAAACAAAGAAGAATCAAAAACCCTTCTCCTTGGGGTTACTCGCCTGTTTGGACAGTATCAAACAGACTGGTCAAAGGTTCTTGCCGTTCTAACCCTCTCTGCTATACCAGTAATTGTACTTTATCTTACTATGAGTAAGCAATTTATCCGAGGTCTTACCGCAGGGGCTGTAAAAGGCTAGTTACGGTTTAGAGGATAAAGATAGTCTTTACAAAAAAGAGAGGCGTCCTTCCTTCTTCGTAAGGGAGGACGTTTTAGTCTGCATAATTTCCCCTCACAACTGCCCCTTTCTGCAAAAATATCAAAAAAAAATGAAGAAAATACCCATAATACCTTACAGTTTTGTATTTTTTCCCTTTGAAAAAAGCTTTTCTTAAAGTATACTAAGTAAAATTCGTTATCCTAAACCAAGAATAACGATAGCTATTATGGGGGTTTCATGAAGAAATGGAGTATGTCTCCAAAAGTTTTTCTCCTTCTCCTCTCTTTTTTATTAGTAG
>CALNCH010000088.1 GCA_937875245.1 uncultured Spirochaetaceae bacterium | reverse complement strand
ACTTCATAAATTTGAGGGGTAGTATCAACTATGGGTTGTGGTTCTAATGAGAACAAATCAGTGTCTTGTTCTGAGGCACCACAGCGGTAAAACATATTTATTGCTACTGGGCAAAGATTTTCTCTCATAGTATTATTTTTGAATACCAGATGGTGAATATGTCCACCTCGGCCCCGTCGAGTTTTAATTCGTATTCCTCGGTCAGTTCTATTAAAGGTACAGTTTTCGGCCATAACGTGGTGAACTCCTGCTGCAGTTTCGCTACCAATAACAATTCCACCATGCCCATCACCTACAATGCAGTTTCGCACTTTAATATTATGACAAGGTTTATTTACTCTCATCCCATCCAGCCCAGATCCAGATTTTAATGCTATACCATCATCTCCTACGCTTACTACAGAATCTGCAATAAGTACGTTTGAGCATGAATCAATATCTATTCCATCAGTATTTGGTGCATTATGTGGATTTTGTATTGTTAATTCTCGAATTTCTAAATTATCAACATAGACAGGATGTAGTGTCCAGAAGGGTGAATTAGTTAATGTTACTTGTTCAATAATAATATTAGTAGCATTAAAAAATTGAACTAATGGAGGTCGTAAAAATTGTACTTCCCGTCCACCGCCACCACCTGGTTGTTTTTTATAATCAGGATTAAGGGATGCCAATTCTTTTTCAATAGGCATTTCTGGTTCTTTTTGAGTTCTCTTTTTTTGTCTTAAAGCCCACCAAGAAGAACCACATCCATCTATCGTTCCTTTTCCAGTTATTTTAACATTTTTAGAATTACTACTAAAAATACAGGGGTGCATAGCATAACATTCTACTCCTTCCCATCGTGTATAAACGGGACGATATAATTCGGGATCAGAAATAAAGGAAATTACTGCATCTTCTGCTATGTCCAGTGTTATATTTGATAACAAATCAATGGGGCCTGTCTTCCAAACTCCTGTGCAAACTTTTAATATTCCACCATTATTATCAGCTAGAAAAGAGACGGCATTTTTAAAGGCTTCTGAGTTATCAAACTGCCCATCGGCTTTTCCACCAAATTCTTCTAGGGTTACTATTTTCATATACTACTCCTATTACGGTATACATTTTGGGGTATAACAGAAGTATCAACAATAATCTAATCAGTTGATTTTTTGCACTTTCCCGACAAGATTTCTAACTGAGGATGTTTTTGTAATATCTGTTTTGTATTTATATAATAATTCCGAAATTCTGAATCTGATAATACATAATTTGAAGGGTGTGGTGGGGTTGTAGAGTCTTTCAAAGTACACCCATATTCTCGATATCCACATAAGGCAGAACCTTTTGAAGGCCACACAGTTTTTCCATTATCATCTGTCCATAATTCTGATGTATAGGTTTCATCTAGAGTGCAGTTAATTAAAGCAACAGAATCCCACCGATCTGGGGAATCTACTTTTCCTGTACCGCTAGTCCGGGCAATCCATACTTTGGATGCAAGAGGATTTTCTAGGCGATGTAAGGAACCGGTAAAAGTACAATTAAAAAACAGGAAACCCATTTTATGAGCTAGTGTTCGAGCTTGTAGGACGTAGGCTATTCTGTCATCACCTCTGTTATCTCGTCGAGTATGTATATGGCAATTTTCAAAAAGACTTATATCATTGTAGCCCCAAATATAATCAACATCTCCAGTTATATAACAATCATAAAAATAGGATTGTCCTTTTACATGGATAGTATCTTGGCGACTAATAAAACTACAGTGAGCTACTGTTAGAATTCCCTCATAATTGTGAAAACAAAGAGCTTCGGCTTGGTTTCCTAAAGAAGCATCTTCTGTCTTTTTTATATGGGTATTTTCTATTGTGATGTTTTCTAAATGCACCGTAGTTGTTTTTGGTCCTAAGGTAAATAAAGCCCGGTTTTCTGTATCTTTGGCAAAGGCTTCGCAATTTTCGCCGTAAATATAGGCTCCTTGAATAAGGGCTAGGGGTGTATCTTCTTTTTGGAGAGGAACTTCTTCGAGGCCTTTTATGGTTAAGGGATTTGCTCTGTTGTATCTTAATATACCTTGATACTGTCCAGAATCTAACAAAATAGTAATGGATTCTGTTTCTGGAATATCTGTACTTAGATTTTCTAGGCATTGTTGAAGGGAGTCTCCCCTTTTTAAATATATTTCTAAACTCATTTTATCAAATCCTTAATAACTTCACTGGCAAGAATTAGTCCGGAAACAGAAGGAACAAAAGAAATACTGGAAGGAAAATCTGCTTGTATTTTCTTTGGTTCTTCTTTGGAATACACTACTTTTAATTTAGGAATACGCCGTTTTTTAAGCTCATGTCGCATTACTCGGGCTAAAGGGCAAACTGAAGTTTTGTATATATCAGATATTTCAAAACTACAGGGATTTAATTTATTTCCAGCCCCCATAGCAGAAATTATAGGGATTTCTAACTTATAGGCAGTTTCAATTAACAGTAGTTTTGCAGAAACTGTATCTATGGCATCCACAATGTACTGATATTGTTCAATAAGTGAACAAAACTCCTCTGCAGTATCTTTATCATAAAAAACTGCCTTTGTAGTTATTTTACAGTCTGGGTTTATATC
>CALNCH010000087.1 GCA_937875245.1 uncultured Spirochaetaceae bacterium | reverse complement strand
GTCCCCATTTTTGGTTTTAATATCATTTCAACAGCACCAAATTCCATAGCACGCAATGCATTACTACTGCCTTCTTCTACCATACTTGAACAAATAATTATTGGTATGGGATTCGTAGCCATTATCTGTTTAAGAAAGGTGATACCATCCATTCGGGGCATTTCTACATCAAGAGTAATAACATCAGGTGTACATACTTTTAGTTTTTGTAAGGCAATGAGAGGATCGCTGGCAGTAGCAATAATTTCAATTTCTTTGTCCGTTGAAAGAATGTTGGTAAGAGTTTCTCGTACTACAGCTGAGTCATCAACAATCATTACTTTAATCATAAATTACTCTCCTGACTTTAAATCTTTTGATACACAGTAGGTCCCACTGATTTTAGTGGTAAGTCCATGTTGAGAATAGTTTCTGAATGTCCTAAAAAAAGATATCCGCCAACTTCGAGGTTTCGTAAAAATTTACGAATAACATCTTCTTGTGTTTTTTTGTCAAAATAGATGAGTACATTTCGACAAAAAATAATATGATACATTTCTCGTAGACCGTAATCCGAATCCATAAAATTTAATCGCATAAAATTCACACATTTACGCAATTCAGGTTTTACTCTTACAATGGGAGATTCAGTGGCCCCATTTTTAAGGAAATAAGAACGTTTAATTTCAAGAGACATATCTTCAACACTTTCCATATTGTAAACAGCACTAATAGCTTTATCCAATACTTTGGTTGATATATCTGTTGCAGTAATATTAAAAGTTGATAAGGTATTAGGATTTTTTCTCATGAATTCTTTCAGAACAATACATAAGGTATAGGGTTCTTCACCACTGGAACAACCTGCTGACCAAATCTTCAATGAATTAATACCCTTCGAAAGAAAGGAAGGAATTCCTTTCTCTGAAAGATACATAAAGTGATCTGCTTCTCTAAAAAACTCTGTTTTATTTGTGGTTAAAGCATCAATCATTAATACTAATTCTTCGCTTTTATAATCCTCACTAAAAACATAATCTATGTATTCTTTAAAAGAATTCATATGAAGTTTTCTCAATCTGTTCATTAATCGAGATTGCATCATAGCCCTCTTAGAGGGAGGCATTTTTATACCAACGTGAGATTCTATATAACGAGAAATGGTTTGGAATTCCTGGTCTGTTAATTCAGCAGAAATAGGCATTACTATTCTCGACTCCATATCTAATCCCCTTGTTATAGATTATGAGTATCTAATTCTCTGATTATATCAGAGAGTTTATACACGTCTAAAATAAGAGCTACCGAACCATCGCCAAGTATTGTGGCACCTGATAATCCTGCAACATGTTGATACAAACGACCTAATGGTTTTATTACTGTTTGATAATTACCTATAACTTTATCAATAATTAAACCAATTTTTGAATCTTGATCTGTTACAATGACAATTTGTTCTGAATTTGGTAAAGGATCAGAAATATCAAAAAAGGTTCTTAAATCTATATATGGAATTACCTCATTTCTGATATTGATTGAATTACAAATTCTTTTATCTCCAGTATTAGGTCGAGAAAACTCAAGACATTCAACGACGTTTCCTAATGGGATTACATAGTGATGATTTCCAATTTGTACTAAAATACCTTCAATAATTGCAAGAGTTAGGGGAAGTTTTAAGGTGAATTTCGTACCTTTCCCTTCTTGGGTTGTTGTAGTTACCGTTCCACCCAGTGCTGTAATATCCTTTTTTACAACATCCATTCCCACGCCTCGTCCAGAAACTGCTGTTACTGTTGTGGCAGTAGAAAAACCGGCCATGAAGATAATATCGCATAGTTCTTGTTCCGTTAATTCATCTGTAGCAGAAATCAAACCTTTTTCAACTGCTTTAGCTTTTATGTGATTTTTATTTAATCCTGCTCCATCATCTTCAATAGTAATTAAAACAAAAGCTCCTGCGTGTTGTGCTTTTAATGTGACCTTACCTTTTGCAGGCTTTCCAAGGGATTCTCTAATTGCCGGTAATTCTATTCCATGATCTACAGAGTTTCGGATTAAATGAACTAATGGATCATTTAATTTTTCAATAACCGTTTTATCAAGTTCAGTTTCAGCACCCTCTGTTTCCAGTTCAATATCTTTGTTTAATTCACCGGCGAGGTCTCTTACTAATCGCCTGAAACGAGAGAAAATAGTACCAATAGGAAGCATACGCATATCCATTGTTGTATCCCGAAGTTCAAGGATTAAGCGTTCTCCTTGCTCTCCTAAGGTCGTTAATACGGAGTTTTGAATTGTTTGAGAAAGTTGGCCTAATCGTGCGTTGAAAGTAACTAACTCTCCAACTAAATCAATCAGCTTATCAAGTTTTTCTGAATTAACTTTAATAGTTTGAGCATTTATTTCTTGATTTTTCTTTTCAGAAAGATCTTTCATATGTTGCTGCTCATTCAATGCAGCTTGAACTTCTTCACCAGAAACAATTTTTTTCTCTTTCAAAATTTCCCCTATTGGTTTTTGAATTTCAAGAACTTGTTTTACTTGTTTTTCTTCCACTACATTTTTTTCAATTAGAATTTCTCCTAATTTTTTTGGTTTTTCTGTACTGATGTTTACAGAATCTCCTAGTGGTTCAATAGAAATTTTACTAGAAGAATCTAGAAAAATAAAGACGTCATGTATATCATTTTTTGTTTTTTTTGTAGTAAGAATAATTTCCCAAGACATGTAACAAACACAAGGATTTATTGCGGAAAGTTTTGGAATATCACTAAAAAAAGGTGTGATGGTAGCCGTTCCTAAATCGGCTAACTCTGCTAGCAAACCATGAATTCTAGTCCCATTGGTAAAAACATCCCCGGCCGGTTCAAAGGTTATTCTCCAAGTTGTTTCTTCGGAGTCTTGGGTTTCTTGTTCAATTTTTGGGGTACTATTTGCCTGTTTAGGTTCTTTTGTCTCAACTTTTGGTGTTGACCCAGCAGTATCTTTATTTACTCCATATGTTTTAACATAGTTTTTAAATTGGGAGATAATAGCTACAGATTCGCTTTGTATGGCGGGATCATCACCTTTTTCAAGTAATGCCCTAATT